>JAHIOG010000657.1 GCA_018895675.1 bacterium | reverse complement strand
ACTGGCTATTCGTCTGAGAAAATCCGATCAGCAAATTGAGGGGTTGTCCTTAAGCGATGCGGAAAACCGGATCGCCATGAGCATCATTCGTCTGGCGGAAGACCTTGGCGTCATCAAATTGGGACAGGTCATCATTGATAACCTTCCATTCCAGCAGGATATCGCCAACATGGCGGGAACGTCCCGTGAAACAGTATCACGGATGCTGAAACTGCTCGATGGAAAAGGCTGGATCCAGCGCAAAGGGCGCCGGTTGATCATTACCAATTATGACGAATTCGTGAAGGAATTCGGGTAGAAGATAATTTTAACAGAATATATTTTTATTCCTTCAGCAATCTTGCTGCTTGTTGGGAATTTTATATAGTAAACAACCCTTATGTACTACTTGTGGGAAAGCCCTGGTTTTGTAACGAAAAATACATTTTTCTCTAACATTCCCAGGCTGGGGCTCGGGAATGAGTTGTTTACGAAAAAAGCCTTTATAAAAATTTGTGTATATTTCTCGAGAGTAATCGGGACAGGCTGTGAAATTCGTGGTTTACTTTTATAAAAAAATCAATATCACAACTCATTCAATAAACACTGTTTTTATGGGATGGGATAATTATATTTAAGGGATATTTTTTTCTGATAGCTATTGAACAACAGATACATGAGATCGGACAAATCGAAATCCAAAGACAAGAACAAGAATATGGCAGAAATGGGCTTCCTGGACCATCTGGAAGAACTGCGCTGGCGCTTGTTAAAGGCATTGTTCAGCGTTATTATCTTCATGGTATTGACATTTTTGTTTTCCGATATATTTATCGATCTCCTAATCAAACCTTCCAAAATGCTGCAACCGGATATGAAGATACAGGTGCTGAAAGTTCAGGGAATGCTTATGCTCAAGTTCGGCGTGGCGCTGGTCATGGGGATTGTATTTTCCATTCCGGTGATCGCCTATCAGTTCTGGGCGTTTGTGGCGCCCGGTCTCTATCCTAATGAAAAAAGCTGGGGACCTTGGCTGGTGTTGAGCGTTACGCTGTTTTTTTTAGCGGGAGTTTTATTCGCATATTTTGTCTTAATTCCCTTTGCGATCAAGTTTCTGATTGCAGTAGGCACACCCGAAGTGGAGAAGAATATATCGATCAATTACTATGCAAAATTTGTACTCCAGCTTTTGGTTGCATCAGGTTTTATTTTTCAAATGCCGGTGGCATCATTTATCCTGACAAAAATGGGGTTGATTACACCAACGTTTTTGCGAAAAAGCTGGCGCCATGCCATAATCATTATTTTATTCTTAGCAGCCTTTATAACGCCGCCCGATCCGGTGAGCATGTTGATGATGGGAATTCCCCTGTTTTTCCTTTATGAATTCAGTATAATTGTGTCACGGGTAGCGATGAAAGGCGCGAGAAAAAATTCGGATAATCACCACTTAGAAGGATAAGCATGGCAAATCTTATCGGTCAATTAGCCAAACCGGTTCAGAAAGAGTTGGAATTATTCTATAAAGAATTTGAATCGGCGCTGCAATCGGATGTTGGACTGATTAATGAAATTTCTCGATACATTCTCGATCAAAACGGCAAACGCATCCGACCGTTATTGGTGCTGTTATCCGCAAAGCTGTGTGGCGATCCTAATGATGCTACGATTGTGTCTGCCGGACTGGTGGAGATCCTTCATACAGCGACTTTGATTCATGATGACATCATCGACGAAGCGAAAACCCGCCGCGGAGTACCTTCGGTAAATACCGTATGGAAGAATAAAGTATCCGTGTTGATGGGAGATTTTCTGTTCAGCCGGTCACTGACCAATATGTTGCGGTTACGGAATTTTGAAGCGCTGGAATTGCTGTCCCAAACATCCGAATCGCTGAGTTCCGGGGAAATCCTTCAATTAGAAAAAAGTTCCAACAATGGTATGGATGAGGATAATTATTTCCGTATGATCTGGCTGAAAACCGCCTCGCTGTTTGCAAGCAGTTGTAAAGTCGGCGCCTTATCGGTGGAAGCAAGTTCAGAACAGGCAGAAGCTCTCTACATATTCGGGAAATATCTCGGGATGGCATTTCAGATCAAGGATGATTTGTT
>JAHIOG010000656.1 GCA_018895675.1 bacterium | reverse complement strand
ATGACTTTATAAGAGCGAACAGCATGGCAAAGAACAGCACCAATGGCGCCAACCTCGGCTTTGAAAACAAGCTCTGGGAAATGGCTGACAAGATGCGGGGACACATGGACTCCGGCGAATACAAGCACGTCGTCCTGGGTCTGATATTCCTCAAATACATCTCCGATGCGTTTCAGGCTAAGTACGATGATCTGGCTGCCCGGCAGGCAACCGATTACACCGATCCGGAAGACCGCGACGAGTATTCAGCCGCCATTATCTTCTGGGTGCCGAAGGAAGCCCGCTGGGAGAAACTGAGAGCCGGAGCAAAGCAGCCGATTATCGGTCAGTTCGTGGATGACGCAATGGTCGCCATCGAAAAGGAGAATCCCAGTATAAAGGGCGTTCTGCCGAAAAATTACTCACGTCCGGCTCTGGATAAGTACCGGTTGGGACAGCTGATCGACATTATCAGCAATATTGGACTTGGTGACGAAGCCTCCCGCTCACAAGACATTCTTGGGCGGGTCTATGAATACTTTCTCGGTCGTTTCGCGGCGGCTGAAGGCAAAGGCGGCGGCGAATTCTACACCCCTCAATGCATTGTAAAACTGCTGGTTAACATGATCGAGCCGTTCAAGGGTAGGGTTTATGATCCCTGCTGCGGTTCCGGCGGAATGTTTGTGCAATCCGAGTGTTTCGTAAAAGAACACGGCGGACGGCTGGGCGATATTGCGGTCTATGGGCAGGAATCGAACCCTACCACCTGGAAGCTGGCGATCCGTGGCATTGACGCCGATCTCGGTCAGCATCAGGCCGACAGCTTTCACAACGACCTACATAAAGACCTCAAGGCGGATTTCATATTGGCGAATCCACCCTTCAATATGTCCGACTGGGGCGGTGAACGGCTGAAAGAGGACGTGCGCTGGAAATTGGGCATACCGCCGGTGAACAATGCCAACTACGCCTGGATTTCCCACTTTATTCATCACCTGGCGCCCAACGGTATTGCCGGATTTGTACTGGCGAATGGCTCCATGTCCACCAGCACGTCCAGCGAAGGCGAAATCCGTAAATCCATCATCGAAGCCGATATGGTGGACTGCATGATCGCATTGCCGGGACAGCTCTTTTATACCACGCAGATCCCGGTCTGCCTGTGGTTTATTACCAAGTCCAAGAAAGCCGAACCCCGACGTGGCTACCGCGACAGGTCAGGGGAAGTGCTGTTCATCGATGCCCGTAAAATGGGTAAGCTTATCGACCGGGTCCACCGTGAACTGGACGACGAAGATATTACGACTATCTCAAATGTCTATCATCAGTGGCGGAATACCGACGGTGACTATGAGGACAAACCCGGCTGGTGGAAATCAGCCACACTTGAAGAAGTAAAATCACACGGCTATGTCTTAACGCCGGGCAGGTATGTCGGCGCAGAAGAAATCGAAGACGATGGAGTGCCCTTTGAAGAAAAAATGGCCAAACTATCCGCTAAACTCTATGAACAATTCGCCGAAGCGGATAAATTGGAAGCGACTATAAAGAAAAATCTTAAAATCTTAGGATTTGGAGAGTGAACGATGGACTATATTCAGCTCGAAACCGCAATAAAGAAATTTGAGGAAATGCTCGAAGCCTATCGCAGCAAGGGTGATCGCCAGCCCCTGGAGCAGGAAGCTATACAGGATTCGCTTATCAAAAGGTTTGAATATACTCTGGAGGTGGTCTGGAAAACCTGTAAACGGCACCTCGAAGAAGAAGGTTTTACGGAAGCGACAACGGGCAGTCCAAAATCAATTATGCGATTAGCGTTAGAGGCCGGTTTAATAATTGATTTGGAGGGCTGGCTTAGCTATATTGATGTCAGACAGAATTACTCGCACGATTATTCCGAAGACAAGGCCGAGCGGGCTTTGGATATTGCGGAAGCTTTTTACGATGATGTGATAGGGCTGTATCAGGCAATGACGGGTAAAAGCTGGTGAAAAAAATCCTCGAAAAGATATATATAGACGCAAAACATCTAAAGAAGATACTGACAATACTCAAAATGCGCGCACCTGATTCAACGGTGATAGCATTTGGTTCTCGCGTCGAATTTACCGCAACGCCAAACTCCGACCTCGACCTTGCCATTATATGTGACAAGCAAACCGCCCAAAAGACTATACCGCGGATAGTTGATGATTTTCAGGAAAGCGATATCCCCTTTAATATCGACATCCTCGATTACAACCGCCTGCCGGATAATATGAAAAAAAACATTGATAAAGAATTCGTTGAGATATACCACCCGGAGCAAAAAAAATCCCGGCTGGTTGGAGAGAAACAACTTTAGGAGAAATTGGGGTTATTACCACAGGAAAAACCCCTTCTACGAAACATTCAGAGTATTTCGATGGTGAAGTTCCTTTTGTTACTACTCGTGATATGGATGTTAGAAAGTATATATCTTCCACGGAACGTTATTTATCTCTGGAAGGAGTTGATGCTGTTAAAAACGCTTTTTTGCCTGAAAAAACAATAATGGTATCCTGTATCGGGTCAGACATGGGCAAGGTAGCAATTTCCCGAAAGCCTTGTGTTACAAACCAACAAATCAATTCTATTATTGTAAACGAAGATATTTGTACTGAGTACGTCTATTATGATTTGAGTTTAAGACAAACTGAAATCAAATCAAAAGCATCCGGATCGGCAGTCCCAATTTTGAACAAAGGGCATTTCTCAAACCTTTCAATATTTCTCCCATCACTGCCTGAGCAGAAAGCCATTGCTCATATTCTCGGTTCATTTGATGATAAGATTGAATTGAATCGGCAGATGAACCAAACCCTGGAAGCCATGGCTCAGGCGATCTTCAAGAGCTGGTTTATTGATTTTGATCCCGTCCACGCCAAGGCAGAAGGACGTGATCCCGGTCTACCCAGTGAGATTGCCGACCTGTTTCCCGACAGTTTCGAAGAGTCGGAATTGGGGATGATACCGAAGGGGTGGAAGGTAATTGAGTTTAAAGAGTTTGTCGCAAAATTGAATACCAGAGTTGGAGATTTGGACGTCCCTGAATATTCATCAACTAATAACGGATTAGTACCCAGGACAGAGACATTTACAAAACGATTATCAAAGGATTCGTCATCCAACAAACTTATCCGAAAGCATGATTTGGTATTTGGCTTAAGCCGTCGACTGCTCAATTTCGGACTTATGCATGATATAATTGGGTCTGTAAGTCCAGCATATAACGTGTTTTCAATCGATACGTCGGTTATATTCTCTGATTTCGTTGAGACGTATATGCGACTCCGAATGAATGTATATATTAATATTCTTGGTGCGAGTTCTCGTGAAGGGCAATCAATATCAGTATCTCAATTTCTTAATACAGGATTATTAGTACCACCATCTGAGATTCAGCAGAGTTATCAAGATTATTATAAAACAATTGAAACTGCAGTCAATCAATACTTTCAAGAAATACAGGCATTGGGCTCGATAAGAGATACATTATTACCAAAGCTCATCTCAGGTGAGTTGCGGGTGCCGGAAGTAGAAACCATAAGAAGAGACCATATAAATGAGTAATAAAAGAATCAAAAGAATTGCTTGTATAAGAGACTATAATGTATTCCGTGATTATTCATGGCTATCTGATCTTCCTGAGTTTGGACGTTATAATCTTATTTATGGTTGGAATGGAACTGGGAAAACATCATTGAGTCGAGTATTCCGCTATTTAGAGAAGAGACAGAATCCAAATAAAGGACAGATAACCGTTAAAATAGAAGATACAGAACTGACAAATGGGCAGTTTAATAACTGCGATATACCGATACGTGTTTTTAATCGTGATTTCATAAGTGAAGCCGTCTTTACAAAGAACGATGAAGTATCACCGATATATATCATTGGTGAAACTAATGTCGAAAAGCAAAAGAAAGCTGATAATCTGAAAGAAAGGCTTATTAGTGCAACGACTCTACTCAGTAATTCACGAAAACAGCTCTATGATGCTGAACGGAAATATGACCAATTCTGTATCGATCGAGCAAGAGAAATAAAGAACCTTTTAAGTTCAAGTCCTACTAATCAATATAACAATTACAATAAGGCGAATTTCCAGACTAATCTGGATCTAATATCAAGAAAGCTCTTACCATACCAATTTCAACTGGGTGAAGAAGATAAGGAACGTCGCAAGAAACAACATCTTTCAACACCAAAATACCGATTATTAGAAATCGAATATGATTTTCCAGACTTGAATACCCTTTATACTGAAATCCAGTCTATTCTATTTAAAACCGTTGTGTCTTCTGTAATCGAGGTTCTTAAAGATGATTCTGAAGTGGCTTCTT
>JAHIOG010000655.1 GCA_018895675.1 bacterium | reverse complement strand
TGACTTTCGTCCCCGGTTACAGCGGCGGGACCACACCCGATTTTCACGGGTTTCCCTTTTAATCCTAATTTCAGGAATCTACATAACCAATTTCCAAAGCGTACGTTATGATAAATATATAAAAAAAACAAGTACCATTATTTAGGTTGTCAATTATTTATGTCCAATTATTCACAGCACGTCGTATATGTATTTATGATTTATTTCTTTCCATTTTTCTCTATAAATTACCGTCAGGGAAATTTTTATGATGAAACCAATCTACTTAGACCATAACGCCAGCACGCCGCTGATCCCGGAAGTCATTAACGCCATGATGCCGTTTCTGCAAAACCACTACGGGAATCCTTCCAGCAGTCATTATTATGGGCAGGAAAGCAAAAAAGCAATTGAGCATTCCCGGGAACAACTGGCTGCACTGCTGAACTGCTCCGCTGATGAGATCATCTTCACCAGCGGCGGCAGCGAATCGAACAATATGGCGCTCAAAGGCGTCGTCAGCCTGTATAATTCGGGACATATCGTCACCAGCGTCATTGAACATCCCGCCATCCTGGAGGTGTGTCGATTTCTTGAGAATTCTGGATATAGCGTCACCTATCTCCCGGTTGACGAATATGGTTTGGTGGATACCAAATCGCTGGTTCGCGCCATCCGTTCAGATACGATTCTCATCACGATCATGCTGGCAAATAACGAAGTTGGGACTATTCAGCCGATCAGGGAAATTGCTCAAATAGCTCACGAACGGAATATCCTGATGCATACCGATGCGGCTCAGGCAGTGGGAAAAATCCATGTGGATGTTCAGGAATTAGAGGTCGATTTACTATCTGTTGCCGGTCATAAAATGAATGCTCCCAAAGGAGTCGGCTCTCTATATATTAAAACCGGAACTAAGATACAACCACTCACTCACGGCGCCGGACATGAACGAGGCTTGCGACCGGGTACTGAAAATGTGCTGGAAATCGTTGGATTAGGAACCGCTGCGGAAGTTTTTCACTCAAATGAAAAAACAATTCTTGCCGAACAAAAATCCCGGGGCGATCAATTCTGGAGCGAATTGAAAGAAGCAATACCGGAAATCAAACTAAATGGTCATCCGGAACAGAAACTCCCCAACACAATTAACACCTATTTCCCCGGTATCGACGCCAATACACTTTTATCCGATCTTCCGGACATTGCCGCATCCGCCGGAGCCGCCTGTCATGCCGACAGCCCAGAACCGTCCCATGTTTTGAAGGCAATGGGGCTTAGTGACGAACGAATTCTGGGCAGCATCCGCTTTTCGGTGGGCAGAACCACAACAGCGCAGGATGTCAGCGCTGCCGTTAGAAAAATATCCGAAGCTTACCGCAACCTTACTGAAAATATGCTGAGCGAAGTCACATTTACCGATATTTCCGATATTCGTCTCACTCAATATACTCACGGATTAGGATGCGCCTGTAAGATCCGACCGCAGCATCTGGAAGAAATCCTGAAAAAAATTCAGACTATACCTTCTGAATACACACAGGTCGGCTTTGAAACCTCCGATGATGCGGCGGTTTTTCGCTTAACGGATGACATTTCGCTGGTTTCGACCGTAGACTTTTTCACACCGATCGTGGATGATCCTTATGATTTTGGACGGATTGCCGCGGCAAATTCACTCAGTGATATCTACGCCATGGGCGGAAAACCCATTTTTGCATTAAACATCGCGGCATTCCCTGAAAAGCGACTCCCCATGAAAGTGCTGGAGCGAATACTTGAAGGAGCCCAACATATTGCCCATAAGGCAAGAATCCCGATCCTGGGTGGTCACACCATCGAAGACAACGAGCCCAAATTCGGTCTCGCCGTTACCGGAACAGTTCATCCGGACGCAATCTGGCGCAATGTCGGATCGCAGCCCGGTGACGCGCTTATACTTACCAAACCGATCGGGATCGGCATTTTATCGACGGCATTGAAAAGAGGTCTGCTGGACGACGCAGCCCGGAATGCTATTGTCAATATTATGAGCGAGCTGAACGCTGCTGCCGCTGATATTATCAGAGAATTTCCGATTCACGCCTGTACCGATATTACCGGATTCGGACTATTAGGGCACCTCTATGAGATGCTTATAGATGGTGATATATCCGCCCGGATTATTAGTTCGAAAGTACCGGTCATTCCAAACACAGTGGAAATGGTTCGCAGAAACGTCATCCCCGGAGGCACAGACGCAAATATGAATTATCTGAAAGGTCACATCCAATGGGATGACAAAGTCAGCTCTGTTTTTAGGGTAATATTTTGTGACGCTCAGACTTCAGGCGGATTATTGGTTGCAACCCCGGAACCCAATGCCGCTGAGATGGTTAAACGTTTAAAGGAATCCGGAGTTACAAGCGCATCTGTTATCGGTAAAATAGAACAGGCCGGAAAATATAAAATATTTATTGTTCCTTAACGTAGCATGATTAGCTTTGACACTTAATTAAACTATGTATAATAGATACCGCAAACAGTATTTAAAAATCGCTAAAAAATTAACTTTGGCTGATATTCAGGCAGGCGCCGATTTTGACGATCTCACATTGGATAACATTTTTTCCGATGGGCGGGTAAAACAAAGTTCAAATTTCTTCATGGGTGTGTTTAGTAAACAAGGATTGAAAAATGTAATCGATGCATTTGGACTAACGGAAGCATTAGCGAGATTGGGTTTGACAGACTTACATGTAGAAATCGATACCGATGATCCTCATACTCATCGTTTATATGTATATACAGGTATGCCTGAAGATGAAAACACAATCTGTGAAATGGTCCTTAAATGGGGACAGATGCGTTTTACAGAAGGTATTTTGCATAATTTTCCGGACATAATACCGAATTTGCTTCAAGTTGAGTGGCTGCTTCTCCAAAACCCTAAAATGCATTTTGATAAACAACGTCCACAGCTTCCCGGACAATCTTACCCTGGTTTGGGAATCGGTGATCGCATGTTGCAAATCATGATCATTATGACACGCCGTTTGAACCTGGAAGGAATGATTAATAAACCCCGATATTATCATACTGCATTCATGTTTACAAAAGACTTTATTTTTACAAATCCCAGCAACCAGGCAATTCTGCAGGCAATAAACAGAGATTTAACATCAAAATACAAATTTCATACAATCGCCTGGGCAGCCCATTTCGACTGTCTAATCAATCATGTTACCGGCGAAGAGTTAGTCTGGGATACCGATTATTTAATCCTGCCACTTAAGAAATATTTAATTAAATATTTCCGATCCAAAGAGTATCAGCGTCAGGTCGGTCAGCAGATGGAAATATTTAATTTCATAATCAATATTCCCAAGTTCATAAAGTGCATGCAAAAAAATAAAATCCCGATTTACGAAAAATTATCATAGTCTAATAGTTATTCCCAACTATGGTTTCTATACTTCCATTATC
>JAHIOG010000068.1 GCA_018895675.1 bacterium | reverse complement strand
ATATGCCCATATAATCTCATTCTTATAATTAATTACACCAAAAATTTCATCTATCAATATTTTTATAAATGAACTAATTCTATAATCACAATGTACATAAATACTCCCATCCTCGGCCAGCAATTGGTGCATCAGTTTCAGTCGTTCATACATCATGGAAAGATAGGATGAAATGCCTCGTCCCCAGGTGTCGCGGTAGGCTATTTCTTCAATAATGGACTGCTGCTTTGTCACATCCTCGCCGTTCACTGTAATGTTGTAAGAAAAATCGGCGCCCACGGCAAAAGGCGGGTCAATGTAAATCAGTTTCAATCCGCCCTGTTTTTCAATTTCTTCCCGCAGCGGCCCGTTCACCAGCGAAGAGAGAATCAGCCTGTTATCGCCCCAGATTAGTTTATTGGTCCAGCCTTTAAGTTGCCTGCCCTGTAAATCGGTGGCGAACAGGTTGTCGGTTATGCCTACGGGGTATGCCTCCTGGCGCGGTTCGTCAATATGTTCAATGGAATGAAAGGGCAGCGCCGCATTGATTACGGTTTCATTGCGTCCGTTCCAGAACAGGAAAACGTCCTCGTCATCGGCGTATAGTTTATAAACATATTCTTTAGGCAGGGCTCTGCCTTCTTTGATAGAGTCAAGGATTTGTTGTTTTTCTTTTTCGGTTAGATTTAAAAGGTTCATTTTATAGTTCCAGTTTTTTATTTTAAATTTCACAAAGTACACAAAGAAGGCACAAAGTAAAAAACTCTGTTTCCTTTGTGGATTCCTGGTGAACTTTGTGGCTGATCTTTAAAATTCAAGATTTGAAATTATTTAACTGTTAACCTGAATATTTGTTTTATAAGATTTTTTTCCCTGCTTTTCAATAATTGTAGCTAATGATCGCAAGGCTTCATTAACAGCATCATGATCAGGAAAATATTTTACTACGTCCGGTTCTATCACCACAACATTTGTCCCTTTAGCGTATCTCCGGGAATATTTACCCTTAACACCTTTACTAAAATCGTATTCTTCTAACATATCAGGGTCATTATGCATTTTTTTCATAATATTTCCTTTCATTTTTATTTGCTTTTCTTGTGCTTATGATACGAATATTATCTCCTCGCTCTGTAAAAATTACAACTAAAAGACGATTCTTAATTGAATTGCCAATTAGAATGAAGCGCTCCTCTTCCTTCGAATGTAACGGATCATAAATGGTTAGAGAAAGAGTATCTTTAAATGATGTGCATGCCTCATCAAAAGTAATTCCATGAATTTTTATATTTCTTTTAGCTTTATTTGCGTCCCATTCAAAAAGCAACATTATCTATTCCTTTATTTTTATCCTTTCCTTAAGAACCGGTTTTTTTTATTGAGCCTAATGAAATAGTAATCATCCATATTATTTACTGTAATTTAAACAATTTAACAACATCATTAAATGCTTTTACATCTTTTAAATATTTTTCCCACTTTTCCTGTTTCACATACAATGGAATATATTGACGCTCGCTTTGGGCCTGCCTGTGCGGGCGAACCGCACCTGTCTGCCGTGCCAACGGCGCAGGTAGACGCAGACAGGCTACATTTACATCATTACACCAGATTTGCAGCCGTTTTATTTTCCGCACATCGTCCAAATCCTCTCTGCCTTTGGTTTCGGCAATGTAAATCTCCTGCCTGCCTGCCGCGTCGCCCGCGGCGCAGGCAGGTTCGGTTTTTTTAATCAGGAAATCGGGGGAAAACTCATGGATATTGCCATCCTCACCCTGGTATTCGATTTTGAAATTGAGCGTCTGGTAATTTTTGGCAAAGGAAATAATATCCGGGCAGTTTTCAAGAAAGGCGGCGAATTCCAGTTCAAACTGACTATCCCCGATGATTTTATTGAACACGCTTTTCTGCGCCACCAGATAGGGTTGGTTATTAGCCACCAGCGGTTTGGCTTTGCGCAGGGAAATAAAATTCTTGATTTGAGCGGAACCTTTGTCTTTGATGGTCAGTTCATCGATGGCTTTTTTGAATGCGCCGTATAGGGTCTGTTTTGCCTCCACTTCGGAAAGATTCCTTAAAATATTAGGGTCTTCAATGTTCACGCCTGCCTGTGCGTCGCACCTGTCTGCGTGCGGATACGCACAGGTAGACGCAGACAGGCTTTTGCCAAACAATTTGTGCCGAATAAACTTTTCAACTTTGGGATAAAGAATATTGAACCCGCTCACCAGTCGGCTTTCTTTGAGAATGGCTTGCGTAAAAAAGCCGACCACGTTGCGGTAATCGGGTAGGGTATTGGTAAACTCGATTTTATGTGAAAACTTTCCGTCAATATCGGTGAAGACAATTTCCTTCAGTTCATTTTCACTGAATTGTTTTAAGGGAACAGGGGCGACGTGCATGGCGTCAACCTGAATATCCTCCAGATTTTTATAATCCCGATGGATACGCGGGGACAACACAGGAATCGGAATATCCAGTTTATCCAGATCCTTTTTTTCATTGTCGCTGTCGATTTCAACAATAATCGGGTTGCGGGATTTGCTTGTCTCACCCATAGGGCGATAACCGAATTCCACGCCCTCGGTTTTAATGGATTCCACAAATTCTATAAAGGCGGGCGTGCCTACCACCACCAGTTCTTCTTTCACCTCCCTGCCTGCCGCGACGTTTGCGGCGCAGGCAGGCATACCGAACATTTTGCGCAAGCCCCTGCCTAGCGTTTATTCGGGCAGGATTTTGGCGGGCGAACCATACGGGCGCAGTCCCACAATGGTCATTACATTCTTAACATCCCAGCCTTCCCGCAGCATCATCACCGACACCACGGCTTTGTAAGGCGACGCATCTTCATCAATCGCATCCGCATCTTTGCGCAGTTGTTCCAGTTCTTCCTTGTCTCGCTTGGATCCTGTGCTTTCCGATATTTCACCGCTTTTTTTAGTATGGATGAGCAAAACGGAATTTTTAAATTCGGGATAATTGGCTTCCAGAAAATCTTTGGTCTGATTGGCTTCCTTGGTATTCAGCGTCATCACAAACAGAATCGGCGTTTTCTGGCTTTTCAGTTCGTCAAACTGCTTTTTCCATTCGATATAGCCCAGATGAATGTAGTCTTTGTAACGTTCCACAAATTCCGATGACGTCTTTTCGCTCAATTTTGCCCGCGACGCCTCATCGGGTAATACAGGCGATTTGACAATTCTTTGTTTGATGGCTTCCACCAGCGGATAGTCGCACACGGTTTGCACAAATATAGCGCCCTTATTGTGTTTGGGCGTGGCGGTGTTGTCCACTTGCAGGGAAATTCCCTTGCCCTGTTTCAGTTTCAAATGATTGTTGATATCTTCAATGCTTTTGAACCACTGCATATTTTCATCGTGAATATGGTGCGCCTCGTCGTTCATCACCACCAGGTCTTTGATTTTATTACTGCGCAGCACTTTTTCCAAATCCATGCCTTTGGACGTATCCGCATCGGGGGCGGGCTTTTTGCCGAGAAATTCTTCTTCCAGCGACGGCTCTTTATCTTCATTAAGATAGACGCGGTGAATATTGGTAAGGAACAGATTGCCTTCTTCGGTAATCGGTTTCAATTCATCCTGAATATGCAACGTCATATGGAAGTCATTCTGCCAGTCTCGGTCGAAATATCCGTTTTCTGGAATCAATGGATCTTGTTTAAAAATTTTGAAATCATCAAAATCTTTACGCAAACGATTTAATACGATGATATTAGGGGCAATAATAAGAAAGTTTCTGGAAAGGTCGGATTCTGGTTCATAGAGTTTATGAAAATACGACCAAGCCAAAGCAAGGCTTAATACCTTTGTCTTACCTGTTCCTGTCGCCATTTTAATAACGTATCTCGACTAGGATTCGGGAAACATACCCGTGCTGATTCTGCCAGATGAATCAAAGCGCATGAGTTCATATTTATCTTTGGCTTTAGCAATTTCATACAGATAAATGATTGATTCAATCGCTTCCCGTTGGGCAAAATAGTATTGAAAAACATTGCCGTTTTTTTTGCCTGCCTGCCGCCTGCCTGTGCGGTGCACCTGTCTGCGTGCGGATACGCACAGGTAGACGCAGACAGGCGCTCTGCTTGGCGCAGGCAGGTGCCCATCGGGTTTGAACCAGAAGTGCAATAGTGCTTTTGTCGTATCCGATGCTCCTGAATAATCACTGTCCCGCCATTCTTTCACAGCCAGGCGAATTTTATATACCAATGGCGGAATAAGTTGTTCATACGCCTTTTGAAACAGATCATCCTGTGAAGGAGCCCAGCGGACATTCGGATCAAGTATCTGAAACGGGTTTTGTGGGAATTCATTCATTTGTTGTTTTACCTTCTTCAAATTAGTAGATCATGACACTTGGTAATTTAATATTTGATACTGATTTTGTATATTCTTTTTTGTATCGATAGGACGACACATAAGATACTCCGAGTTCCTTTGGAACGAGGGTCAATATCGTGAAGATCTAAATTCATTGAACAAATCAAGGCGTTATCTCCAAGCAGTGTTAGCATTTTTGATATATACAAAGCGTAAAATCATAACTACTACACAACAATTTTACTAAAGTTCTATCAGAAGCGAAATTTTCTTTACCTTCTATTTTACCTCGATTTTACGCTTTATTTTTTTATAAATGCCATCGCCAATTCCTTTCACGTTCTTTATTTCATCTTTAGTTTTAAAATCTCCCACTTCCTCTCTGTATTTAATAATTGCCTGTGCTTTCTTCTCACCAATACCCGGCAATAAAGTAAGTTCATTTAAAGAAGCAGTATTGATATTTATCTTTGAAGTAATTGCCTTTTCTCCTTCCGAATCTAGAGAAGATTTTACTTTGGCTGAATCTCCTACTATTTCCAGATAAGGTTCTAGTTTTGCCACAGTCTCTTTACCGATTCCCTTTACTTTGCTGATTTCATTTAAAGATTCAAATTTTCCAATGCTCTCACGATAATCTATAATAGCTTTAGCTTTTACAGGACCGATTCCGGGAAGTTT
>JAHIOG010000654.1 GCA_018895675.1 bacterium | reverse complement strand
TTCTATATTTCATTAAAATGAAAACAAATAACAACAAGATCATTTATTATTTAACAGGGCAGGCAGATCAAATTCGCAAAGCTTCCAGGTCTGTCAGGCAGTTGCCTGATTTGAAAGAGGCCTGGTCTAAACGCAGATATATTGCTCATTTCACCAGTAAATTAACAGATTGCGATGGAGAAACAGAAACTTGGGTCAATTTTGCTAAAGATTGCCGGTATATTGGAGTAACAGACTATAACAGATTGATAGAAAGGAACCAAAGGGTAGGACAGATCTGCCTGTGCGGTGCACCTGTCTGCGTGCGGATACGCACAGGTAGACGCAGACAGGTGTTGGGAAATATGATAAATAAAGCGGACGTGTTTTGCAATAAATAACGACTTATGAATACGCTATGGTTGTTTTACTGACTACGGGCCACAGACAACGGGTTACGAAATTACCCACTTTAAACAAGAAGGAACCATATGTATAAACATTTTTGGCTAATCGCACTGTCATTACTGTCAATCTTCAAGTGTGGAGGTCAACATTACTCCTTTAATGGAGACACGGCTTACCAATATCTAATAGAACAGTGCGATATTGGCTACCGTCATCCGGGATCGCCGGGACATTCCGAAGCAATTGACTATTACACAGCCTTTTTCTCGCCTTTATCGGACACAATTATCAAACAATCTTTTGAACAGGATATTCCACAAGACAATGTCACGTTCACATTGACCAATATTATTGCAGGATTTCATCTCGACGCCGGAAATCCATTACTGATCGGCGCTCACTGGGATACACGCCCACGCGCCGATCTCGATCCGGATATTCGGAAACGCAACCAACCGATTTTAGGAGCCAACGACAGCGCCAGCGGGATTGCTGTGCTGATGCATCTGGCGGAACATTTATCCCGGCAACGTCCGGGCAGAACAGTCTATCTGGTGTTGTTTGACGGTGAAGATTATGGTTACTCCGGATCATTGGAATACTACTGTATGGGATCTGAGTATTTTGCAAAACATTTACCAATTCCCAAACCAACCGAAGCGATCATTATCGATATGATCGGCGATAAGGAGTTGACCATTCCCATCGAACGAACATCCTACCAAAGCCACCCCGATCTGATAAGGCAATTGTGGGATATTGCAAAAGAACGAAACTTTACCGAATTTCAGCATCGGTTCGGTGGACACATCCACGATGATCACGTTATGTTAATCCGATATGCTGGTATTCCCTCTGTCAATCTTATCGATTTCGAATATCCGAACCGCTATCAGAATTTCTGGCATACGACAATGGATACGCCCGACAAATGCAGTCCCCGTAGTCTGCTCGTAGTCGGACAGGTATTGTATGATTATATCTATACTTCAAGCATAGGTAAGCAATGAACCGTACGCCCGATAAATGGCTGAAATATCATTTCCGAAAAGGCGATTATGACCACGAATCCCTGATGGCTTTGATCGGTGGTTTGTCCTGCCTTGGTATGATCGAGCAGGAAAAAAGCTTTGACGCATTTTTCAATCTTTCCGAATCGGAGACAATCGCAAAGAAAATACAGGAGATAACAGAATTATTCCCCGGATCTCCATCGCATTACGAAACGGAAATCATCGCCAACCAGGACTGGCATCTAAACTGGCAGGAATATTTCCAGCCTATTCAACTCAGTCCGAATATTGCGATATATCCTTACTGGAAAACATATGAAGGCTCCGAAGCGGTCCGGATTGCTATTAAACCGGGAATGGCATTTGGCACCGGAACCCATCCAACAACACAAATGGCGCTGCTCATGATGGAAAAATACCTTAAACCCGGCATGACCGTTCTGGACGCCGGCTGCGGAACCGGTATTCTGACAATTGCCGCGTTAAAGATGGGCGCACAATTCGTACAAGCATGGGACATTGATCCGTTTGTCGAGGATAATTTCAATGAACATCTGGAACTAAATCATATACCTGCCCGTTATAGCCTAACGATTGGCGATATCACACAACACCGTGATTTTAACATCGACCTGATACTTAGCAATATTGAAAGGAAACCAAATTTAGCCCTTCTTGCCAATATACATAGCCACGGCAAAATACCTCTCTGTATTTTTAGCGGCATTTTAAAAGATGATTATGACATATTTAAGATGAATGTACTAAATTACGGCTTGATTTTAGATGATGAGATGTTTCAAGACGAATGGGCGGCGCTGGCAGTAAGATAACATGAATAAGTTTTTGTATATATTACCGATTCTGTTTATGATAATGGTGTCCTGTATCGACAACGGACAGAAGACATTACCGTCTTCCGATCCGGTCATCGAAAATGTAACATTACATTATTCCCAATTGAATAAATCATTGTTTATTTCATCCGAAGTCACCGATCCCCAAGGGTGGGAAACAATTGATTCGGTGGTGTTTTATCTATATCGCAAAGATTCGTTTGATTCGGCGGATGAGGACCTGTTTCTTACCGGACAATTGGTAGACGTCGGTCCGCCTATGGATATTATCAACCAGGATGACGTATTCTCATATCTCGTCGATTCCACAACACTTGC
>JAHIOG010000653.1 GCA_018895675.1 bacterium | reverse complement strand
TTTTCTTTTTTACTTTTATTTTGTATCTTTCGGACAATTATAGCATTTTACCAGGCATGAAAACAAAAGATTTACAAAATATTCCGGTTGTTAAGAGCAAAAAGAAAGGAAAGCAAATGCTTGTTCCTACCATTATCATGGCGTCCATAGCATTGATTTTAGTGTTTATCGGATATAGAAAAGGCGACAGCTTGCACATCACCGGTATGCAATCGGCTTTAACTATGACGATCCAGGTCTTACCATTGTTGATTTTTGCCTTTGTGGTGGCCGGGATGATCCAGGCGCTCCTTCCTCAGGATTTGCTAAACAAATGGGTAGGCGCGGAATCGGGCTTCCGCGGAATAATGATCGGAACGATTGCCGGGGGATTGACGCCCGGAGGTCCCTATGTCAGTTATCCAATCATTGCCGGTTTACTGAAATCCGGCGCCGGTGTGGGGACTATGGTGGCTTTTCTGACCAGTTGGTCACTCTGGGCGGTGGCTCGCTTACCGATGGAATTCGGTATTCTCGGCTGGAAATTCACCCTTATCCGGCTGGCATCGACTTTTTTCTTCCCCCCTATCGCCGGTTTTATTGCACAGACGTTTTTCGTAAATTTTAACAGGTAATAAACACATTATTAATCATAATAACTATCATCCCGAGGCATCGAAACAACGAACGATGAAAGAGACCCTGAAAATTTCAAATATCAAATATCAAATTGCAAATTAAGAAGGTGTGCTGTGAATTCTGAAGAATTATCTGATAGATTTTTAGATTATGCTGCATCGATTATTATTTTGGTAAAAAGCCTTGGAAATAGTTATCAAGGCAAACATATAAGTAAACAGTTATTGCGCTCCGCAACTTCTTGTGGAGCAAACTACGAAGAAGCCAGAGCCGCTGAAAGTAAAGCAGATTTTAGTCATAAATTGCCCCGAAGGGGCTATTTGCGCCAAAGGCGTCCCCTTGGGGCATTTTGAAATAACATGCATGATTTAGCATCACAAATAATAATGTACCATAGGCATCTCTATGAGAAAAGTACATTCCTATTCAATGTTATATTTGTGAAATTCGTGTAATTCGTGGACTACTTTCATATAAATTGTGTGCAAACAGAAAAAACAGGGTCAAAAAGAGTCGTAAATTCACACCAAAAACGACTTAAATTATTAAATAAAAGCTGTGGTGATTCCGCAATTATCAATTAAATTCTGAACGGTTTTATGAACAAAACACGAACGATAAAAGACTGAGGTAAGAGAAATGGCGACAACCCAAGAATGCATTGCTCTTGAAGATCAATACGGCGCCCACAACTACAAACCACTGGATGTCGTTCTGACAAAAGGTTCGGGCATCTGGGTAGAAGACGTTGAAGGCAAAAAATACATGGACTTCCTGGCGGCATATTCGGCAGTCAATCAGGGACATTGTCACCCCCGGCTTGTAAAAGTCATTCAGGAACAGGCTGCACGACTTGCTCTCACTTCCAGGGCTTTTAGAAACGACCAACTGCCCTTTTTGGCAAAAGAACTGTGCGAACTGACCGGCTACGAAATGATGTTGCCCATGAATTCCGGCGCCGAAGCAGTTGAGACCGCTATCAAAGCCGCCCGTAAATGGGGCTATAAAGTCAAAGGTGTGGAAAAAGATAAAGCGGAGATCATCGTTTGTGATGGAAATTTCCATGGTCGCACGACTACAATCATTTCCTTCTCCAGCGAAGATCAATATAAAGACGGGTTCGGACCGCTGACTCCCGGATTTGTTATAATTCCCTATGGTGACATCGACGCATTAAAAAAAGCCATCAACATAAACACTGTCGCCTTTTTAGTGGAACCGATCCAGGGCGAAAGCGGCGTTGTGATTCCGCATGACGGATTTCTCAGAGAATCTGCCGAATTATGCAAACAGAACAATGTGTTGTTGCTAGCTGATGAAATTCAGAGCGGGCTGGGCAGAACCGGTACTATGTTTGCCTTCGAACATGAAAATATCCGCCCCGACATGGTCATTATCGGCAAGGCTCTTTCCGGCGGAATGTACCCGGTTTCAGCCGTTATCTCATCGAGAGAAGTTCTCGGCGTTTTTAATCCCGGTGATCACGGTTCTACGTATGGCGGAAATCCGATTGCCTGTGCCGTTGCCCGTGAGGCGCTGAAGATCATCGTTGAGGAAAAGCTCATTGAACGTTCCGTTGATTTAGGAAACTACTTCATAAATAAATTACGAGCTATTGCAAGTCCATATGTCGATTTTTACCGCGGTAAGGGTCTATGGATCGGTATAGTTCTGAAAAAAGATGCCGGTGGCGCCAGACGTTTCTGTGAGGCTCTTCAGGAGAGAGGGGTTCTTGCTAAAGAAACTCATGAAAATGTGATCCGCATTGCACCACCGCTTATTATTACCAGGGAAGAAATTGACACGGCGCTTATAGCAATTAAAGATGTGCTTATTAAAAAACATAAAAATTATGGGGGTTAAAGCGCGTGCAGGTGAAGGAGATATTGCTTTAATGCCCAATGAATGGTTGATGACGCATCGATTACAGGACGAGTATTGGTTATATATCGTCAGTAATGCAAAAATACAGACCGAAATCTTTCCTATTCAAAACCCAGCGGCTAAATTACACCCAGCTGAAGTAATTGACACAGTGAGCATATTGTGAGTGACTGGAAAACGCAGGTTGTGGTAATCGAATGAATGAGACGATTGATCAAATTATTTCACAAAACGAAGGTAAAACTTTAGAATTCAAGGAAAACACCAGCCCTACGCGGAATATTCTGAAAACTGCTGTGGCTTTTGCAAATACGGCGGGGGGCAAAATCGTCTTTGGTATTACGAGCAGTTCCCATGATATTGTCGGTATTAATAATGTTGAATCGGAAGAAGAACGAATAGCAAATATTCTATCAGACAGTATATCGCCTCAATTAATTCCGGACATACAAGTTATCTCCTGGCGAAACACGGATCTTATTATTTTAGAAATTCACCACGATCCTAAACCGTATTATATAAACAGTGAAGGTCCTGAGAATGGTGTTTACATCCGGCACGGTTCTACAAATCGTCAAGCTTTGCCGGAAATCATTAAAGAAATTCAGCTGCTTGCGCATAACACCAGCTTTGATGAACAACCATGTTTAGCCGCAAACTCGGAAGATATAGACTTCAGAGTAGCTTCCGAGTTGTTTAAGAAAGCTAAAAAAACCTTAAATGAGCATAAATTGAGATCGCTAAGCCTTCAGACAAGCTATCAAGGTACTGAAAGACCATCAAATGGATACGTATTGCTTTTTGGGAAAAACCGGACAGATTTCTTTCCTGATGCTATCGTGCGATGCGCACGGTTCAAAGGTAAAACGCGCACTACTATTCTGGATCAGACTGAGGTCGATACTAATTTACCAAACGCAATAGATCTTGTAATTGCTTTTATTGAACGGAACACTAAGGAGAGAATGGAAATTGGCCGCACAACCCATGAGAAAATACCGGAGTACCCACCAGAAGTAATCAGAGAGGCGGTCATTAATGCAATTGTCCATGCCGATTATGCTATTCAGAGTTCAACCATTCAGATTGCTATTTACGATGATCGTATAGAGATCAATAATCCGGGCGAATTACCTTTTGGATTAACACTTGAGGATGCTATCGCAGGAATATCGCGTCTGCGGAATCGTGTTATTGGTCGTGTCTTCAGGAGCAAGGGGTTCTTGCTAAAGAAACTCACGAAAATGTGATCCGCATTGCACCGCCGCTTGTCATTACCAGGGCAGAAATTGACCTGGCGCTTATAGCAATTAAACAGGTATTAACCCAATAAATGTACATTGTAAAATCAAATAATTAACGGAGGCATTCAATGAAATATGTATTTGAAGGATTAAAACCGGAAACTCTCTGGCGCTATTTTTATGAATTGAACCAGATTCCCCGGGAGTCAAAACATGAAGCCGAAGCGGCGCGATATATTATAAAAGTTGCCCGGGAATTAGGTCTTCCGTACAAACAGGATGAGGTCGGGAATGTCGTGGTCACAAAATCGGCAACTCCCGGTCACGAAAACAGACCAATAGTATGTCTCCAGGGACATCTCGATATGGTTTGCGAAAAAAACAGCGGCACCGAACACGATTTTCGGAAAGACCCTATCAACATGAAAATCGATGGTGATTTTGTACGGGCTGACGGCACAACTCTTGGCGCCGACAACGGAATCGGCGTTGCAACAGCCCTGGCTGTCATGGCTGCCAAAGACATGGTTCATCCGCCAATGGAGTTCCTTTTTACTATCGATGAGGAGACCGGTCTTACCGGCGCCAATGCCCTGAAACCCGGTTTCGTAACAGCTTCTATCCTGATCAACTGTGACTCTGAAGAGGACGGCGCCCTGTATGTCGGCTGCGCCGGCGGCAAGGATACCGAAATGACTTTAGCGATCGAATTGGAAAATACACCCGCCGATTTCACGGCTTTTGCCGTAAAACTTACGGGATTAAAGGGTGGTCATTCCGGACTCGATATCGCTCTCGGCAGGGCTAACGCAAACAAACTTCTAAACAGAGTCTTCTGGAATGCCAACGAGAAATATGACTTCCGTCTGAGCGCATTTTCCGGCGGCAGCAAACACAATGCGATTCCCCGTGAAGCCGAGGCGACAGTACTCGTAAATCCGAAAGACATATCAAGTTTTAACACGCTTATCACGAAATTCGAAAAGATATTTACGGAAGAATACATCGGTATCGAAGCCGGCATTAAAATTGTCGTTGAAGAAACGCCGAAACCGGAAAAAGTTTTCACGAGAGAATTCCAAACTAGGCTGTTCAATTTGCTTTATGCGCTTCCTCACGGTGTTGTGGCAATGAGTCCGGCAATTCCCGATCTCGTCGAAACATCCACAAGCCTCGCCATTGTCCGTATGGAAGAAGATAAAATCATTATATTGACCAGCCAGAGAAGCTCCGTTGAAACTGCCAAAAACGATATCTCTGACAAAGTAAAAGCCACCGGATTATTGGCTGGCGGAAATGTTCACCAGGGCGGCGGTTATCCCGGCTGGAAACCGAATATGGACTCGAATATTTTGAAATTTATGAAAACCACATGCGTTGATCTCTATGGAAAAGAACCCGGAGTTAAGGCTATGCACGCCGGACTGGAATGCGGAATTATCGGAGAAACTATTCCGGGCATCGACATGATATCTTTCGGACCAACGATTATGAATCCACATTCACCGGATGAAGTTTTAGAGATCGAAACCGTTGAAAAATTCTGGAATCTGTTAAAAGAAACTTTGAAACGGATTGCCACAGAATAATATCGACCTTTTTTTATAAATACGTTCTGCTTCGCAGAAGATCTTCAAGAGCTGGGCGCAAAAGATTGGTCTGCCGGATCGTTATTCCATCCATTCGCTCAGACACACATATGCGACACGGCAGTACAAAGCCGGCAGTCATAAATAAGAATATAAAAAGGAAGAAATCTAGAAAAACAGTTGCACTCTTTCATAATAAATGATAAAATCACTTCAAGCGGTAAATCTTCAACCGGGGTTGGTAAAAATATAGCGCCGCAGTCAAATTTCCGGCAGCTGCCGGATGGGACTGACGGTGCGAAGCCATTGGAATACCGGCCGGATTCAGATTGAAGATTTCTAATTTTCTCTCTCGAGAGCATCTAAAGGGCTTAGAACCGTATCTAAATTCTTTTCCATAACATGGGTATCCCAACGGGATCTCCTTGAGATAAATTTCGGTGGTTTTTACATTTGAATGACCCATTAATTCCTGAACGACGCGAATGTTTACGCCATTTTCAAGCAAATGAGTGGCCCCAAAGGGATGTCTTTGACACAAAGCAATGCCGGAATGTATGACAACCAACTCTCTTCATAATACCAGCGCGATTGACTGCTCTCTTTACGGCTTTCTGAAGACCGGATTCCAATACATGATGCCGGCGGACTATTCCGGTTCGCGGATCTGTGCTCAATTTTTTGGATGGAAACACATACTGCCAGATAAACTCTCTGGCGGCATTTTGGTATTTCTTTGCTAAAGCGTTTGGAAGGTAAGTTTCGCCGTATCCTTGTGACAAATCCTGATTATGCAATTCTTTAACCCTGGAAAGATGAATTCGTAAGTCCTGCTGAATAGATTTTGGAAATACCGTAATACGGTCCTTACCGCCTTTTCCGGAGCGCACATAAATTTTTACGCCTTCAAAATCCAGATCCTGAACTCGCAAACGGCAACATTCAATTAATCGTAATCCACTGCCGTATAATAAGCGAGCCATTAGTAAGTGAGTTCCCTGCATTTGATTTAAAACTTGTTGGACTTCGGACTGAGTCATAACAACCGGCAGACGGCGATGACGCTTTGCTTTTACCGGCTCAATCTCTCCTTCGATAGGAATATCAAGAACATCACGGTAAAGAAAAATAATGGCATTGAGAGCTTGCCGCTGAGTAGATGCAGAGACATCTTCGTGTACAGCTAAATAACTCAGAAACGCCTCAATCTCAGATTTACCCATATTAATCGGATGTTTTTTCGCGCCATGAAATTTGATATATCGTATCTCGTAGAGATCTCTTCGAGAAAATCCAATCACAGTAGGTTTTTTCTGTTCGATATGCATAGTGATGATAGCGCAGAACCTGACGGACCTGGTCCATAAGTTTTAATTTCGGATCCGGTTTAAATTTTTTATTTGCTTCCATAAATATTCCTTGGTTTACTTACTTTACAAATATATATTAAAAATATGGAATTTCAATTAAAATATTTCCACATTTCTATCAATATTGAAGTAATATGCGGAATATTTTGACTGCTATCTCAAAGAGATCTCTATGAGATAAGGCTGATATGATGGAAAGTTTTCCATCTATTGACAATGTT
>JAHIOG010000652.1 GCA_018895675.1 bacterium | reverse complement strand
TAGTTACAAGCGATAATTTAAACCGTGGCAAGTTAGTTGTTATTGATGGCGGTGGAGATGTTGTTTATTTGAAAAATTTAACTCCTGATGTATTGACTCCAGGTATTCACCATGAAGTTGTTTGGGATGGGCGCTCAATTTATGGTGAAAAGTTAGCGTCAGGAATCTATTTTGGTTATTTTGAAGTTGAAAATAACACGAAGAAAAAAGTTTCATATTTAAAAATAGCGATTGATAACCGATGATTAATAAGCGAATATTTCCTTTAATATTAGTAGTGTTTATTTGTGAACAATTGCTCGCTGGGATTGGCAGTGCAGCGTACCAAAAGCTGGGAATGGATGCTCGGGCTAATGGAATGGGGAGGACGTTGTTAGGATTTAACAGTGACGCATCTGCTCTTTTTTGGAATCCGGCAAATCTCTGTCGCTATTCTTCTGATGACGACCAATGGTTTCACGGCTTTATTTCTCAAATGAGCCAAAAAGAATACGATATTGATTATATAAGTGGTGGTTTTGTCTTCCGGGGCGAAAAATTTGGTTTTGGCGCCGGAATAATGAATTACAGAGTTGCGGATATTTCGGTTTATGACAAGTTTATGAATTATAATGGCAATTTTGACAATGTTGAAAACACATTTTTTATTGGGCTAGCGTCAAAAATTCCATATATCATGAACTTCGGCGTTACTTTTCAATATCTTGACCAACAATTTAAAACCCAAACCTCCTATTCGTCGGAAATCGGATATAATAATAAGTTGGATCAGTCAATAGGCATTCGCGCTGGAATATCTGTTTTTCCTTTGTACAAATATGAACACCTGGTTATTTCGATGGCGTTTAATAATGCCAGTTTTCCAATGATGAATCAAACTGAAGCTGATACAACCAGACCTACAACTACAGCAGGAATTGCCTGGAAAATGCCTAAACGGAGTTCCATTTATTTAAATAATTTGCTGATTGCTATGGAAGTTGAACAGGAATATCATTTTCCGATAAAACTGAAAATGGGAACTGAGATATCTGTAATTAATTTAAAGGGATTTGATCTATTACTAAGAGCTGGATTGGATGATATTGTACTGGAATCCAGGAGCAATTTACTTTCAGTAATTGTCAAGGATGATATAACAACTACAGAATTACGACAATATAATCTAAAGAAAACAATTGGTTTTGGTTTAGTTATACCTGTCGCGGGATCTTCGAATAATCCAATTAACATACGATTTGATTATGCTTATGTTATAGAAAAATTCCGAACACTGAATTTCATTTCATTAGGTTTTATGCTTTGATTCGAAGAAATATTATAATTGTTTTTATACTGCTGATTTTAATCCAATTGGATCTGGTCGGTTCAACAATAAGTCAGAGGGAACGTGTTTTCGTTCATCCAATTTTTTGGCATGGTCAGTCATATAATAAGCGGGATAAATGTGAAGAAATAATCAGACAGGTATTTATTAACAGCGGTCAATTTGAATATTTAGGGAATAAAGAATACAATAAGGTATTAAAAAAATATCCGGAATATTTTAATTGCATAAAACTTTATTGTGTATATGAAATTGCGTATCATCTTAATGCCGATTACTTGGCGGTGGTATATATTGATGAGATTTATAATCACTACAATGTCAGGATTAGGATTTTTGACTCCGATTCTATGAAAGTAAGGTATTTGAAAGAATTTATCGTACAGAATTCTGATCCAACGCTAATAGATTCACTAAAATCTGCTTTTTATAAATGGAATGGTAAAAAATATCGTCCTAAAACCGAAATATATGATAAATATTATGAACTATTATGGACGAGGTGGAATATACTTCAATACAATTTTAAAAAACATCTAACTAATATCGATGTGACTTCGGATCCTACAAATCAAAAACCCATACTCCAAAATGTGGTTAAACAATCTGAACCAGATACCCAAGGAATTCAACATTCTGTCCCACAAATAATAAATAGAAGTGGGCCAGAGTCAAACGAATCACCTAATATCTTAACACGAAAATATCTGTTCGCTTATAATAGTAATGCTTATCCGTTAGACTCAATTTGCGTACTCTTAAATGTAAAGAGCTTGCAGCCAAAAAATGAAGATATAATTCTTGCACCAAAACCCATTGATGACTTTAAATCACTTGAAGAGGCAATTTTATTAGCTTTTGTGGATCAAAACAGGTTTACAAACTTTGCCAGAAAATTCAGATCAGGTAATTTCTTTTTGTATGAATTTCATGTAAATACGTCAGGAGAAATCATTTTCAATCTTTCAAAGAAGTATCAGGAATATGATTTTTCGCAGAAAATTCTCCATACTA
>JAHIOG010000067.1 GCA_018895675.1 bacterium | reverse complement strand
TTCAGAACTTCCGTAGATAAAGGGCTGGAAATCATTGCCGGTCTGCGGGGTTTTACATCAGGTTATGCGGTGCCCTCGTTTGTGATTGATTCTCCGGGCGGTGGCGGAAAAATCCCGCTCTTACCGGAATACGTTGCCGGACGGGATGGAGATAATCTGTTGCTGAGGAATTACGAAGGCAAGGTTTTCAGATATCCTGATTCCGGGGGTACAATCGGCAAAAACATTCAGAACCGTTCCAAGAAATAAAAACAGGATTCACATGAATATCGGGATTACTTATGATCTGCGGGAGGATTATCTTGAGCTCGGGTACAGTGAAGAAGATACTGCTGAATTCGATCGGATTGACACGATTGAAGCCATCGAAACTACTCTTAGACAATTAAATCATCAAACCGAACGTATCGGCAATATCTGGAATCTCACCAGGCGTCTGTGTAACAGCGAGCGCTGGGATCTGGTTTTTAACATTGCGGAAGGTTTACATGGCATTGCTCGTGAGGCTCAGGTACCTGCTCTGCTGGATGCATATAACATCCCTTACACCTTTTCAGATCCATTAGTGCTGGCACTGACGCTGCATAAAGGAATGACAAAGCGAGTTCTGCGCGACCTTGGTATCCCAACTCCTGCATTTACGGAAATTCACTGTGAGTCCGACGTTAATAAGGTTGATTTGCCCTTTCCGCTGTTTGCGAAGCCAATCGCTGAGGGAACCGGCAAAGGTATTTCGGAACACTCAATCATTCACACCCAAACGGAATTGCAAGAAACCTGTCGTCACCTGCTTTCGGAATTCCGACAACCTGTTCTGATTGAATCCTTTCTTCCGGGCAGAGAATTTACAGTTGGCATTGTTGGTACCGGATCCAAAGCCAGATCGGTGGGGGTCGTTGAGGTGACCCTGAACAGCAATGCTGAACCGGGCGCATATTCTTATGAAAACAAGGAAAATTATGAGACATTAGTCAATTACCTGCGCGTAAACGATGAGACTGCTCAGCAGGCAGAAGAAATTGCTTTAGCCGCCTGGCGCGGATTCGGCTGCCGGGATGCCGGACGAATTGACCTCCGTGCCGATGCCAATGGAATTCCTAACCTGATGGAGATAAATCCTTTGGCAGGCATCAATCCCGTCCGCTCGGATTTGCCGATTATCTGTACAATGTATGGGATCAGTTACCAGCAACTGTTTCAGATGATCCTGGACAGCGCTTCCGAACGGCTGAATTTAAATTGATGCCGTCATGAGAATCAGTATCCTTTATAATGATGTCAGTACCGCGTCCAGCCAGGACGATCTGGATGTTCTGGCTCAGGTCAACTTTGTGTCTGAGGCTCTCCGGAAACTCGGACACGCAACAAGCTCTATAGCCCTTACTTTAGATCTGCAAACAGCAGCCAATTCAATAAAACGAACCAATCCGGATCTAGTTTTCAACCTTGTTGAGTCAATCGGCGGTGTAGAAAAATTCATCCACTTTGCCCCCACATTACTGGAACATCTGAAAATCCCCTACACCGGCGGCAGCGCCCATGCCCTGTATCTCACTACCAATAAACTGTTCGCTAAAGAAGTAATGCACTCAGCGAATCTGCCGACCCCCTCCTGGCTGACGCAGGATAGTATCGCATCCGGTCAATTCAATTTGAATCCACCCTGCATTATCAAGCCTGTTTGCGACGATGCCTCCGTTGGAATAGACGAAAATTCCATTGTAAATAATATTCAACAACTGGAAGAAACCCTCAAAAACCGTTCGGCACGATTCGGTGAATGTTTTGCGGAAGCCTATATTCCCGGCCGGGAGTTTAATCTGTCAATCCTGGCAAATTCAGGCTCTCCGGAGGTGTTACCCGCAGCGGAAATTCGCTTTGTGGATTTTCCCGAATCCAAACCCAGGATTGTCGGCTATCAAGCCAAATGGAACGAGAATTCTTTTGAATATAAAAACACTATCCGCAGCTTTGAATTTAATACAAATGTTCAGCCTTTATTGAAACAGTTATCCGAAATGACATTGCGCTGCTGGGAAGTTTTCAAACTGCGCGGTTATGCCCGGGTGGATTTCAGGGTAGATACCCAAAACAATATCTGGATTCTGGAAATCAACGCCAATCCCTGCATATCACCAGACAGCGGCTTTGTCGCAGCGACCCGCCAGGCGGCTCTGACTTTCGAACAGGTCGTAGCTCGTATTCTGGCAGATCCAAACAATATTCAATCCATTTAAAAAGGACAAAACCTTGTTTCGTATCCGACGCATTTACGATGACAGTCTGCCAATCAACCGCCAGGCAATATCCCGGGTTCAGGAAATTCTGAAAGAGCAATTCAGAGGACTTAATAAACAGGATATTGATAAGCTTCCCGAACATCTCAGAAATCCGCTGAAATACAAGTTTCAATCCATTCTGTACGTAGCCGACGACGAGCATGGACATATTCGCGGTTTTGCTCTGCTGCACTATGCTGCTGATTTGAAATTTGCCTACCTGGATTATGTTGCTGCGGCTCAGCAAAAAACCGGCGGAGTTGGTGGGGCGCTTTATGAAAAAGTACGCGAAACGACGCTCCACTTCGGCGTCGTCGGACTCTTTTTTGAATGTCTGCCCGATGATCCAACAATCTGTAAATCTGAATTTATAAAACAGAATGCCGCCCGCTTGCGCTTCTACGAACGTTACGGTGCCCGGCCAATCTATAATACCGCCTACGAAACTCCCGTCGATCCCGAAGACACTTGCGCCCCCTATCTGGTGTTTGACGATCTCGGTCAGGGCAAACCGTTAAAACGTAAACACGCCCAGGAAATCACCCGGGCAATCCTGGAGCGAAAATACGCTCATCTTTGTCCTCCGGAATATGTTACAATGGTCGTTGAATCTTTTCGGGATGACCCGGTCTGTCTGCGTCCATTTAAATATATTAAATCAGATATTATTCCTTTCATTAAAACATCCACTGTCAGCGACCTGCCGATTGCATTGGTCGTTAATGACAAACACGCGATTCATCATGTCCATGAAAGAGGCTATGTTGAATCCCCCGTACGGATCAAATCAATTTTGAAGGAAATTATCCCGACCGGATTGTTTAAGCAATTTCAGCCTCGCCACTATCCGGAAAAACATATCACCGCAGTCCACGATGCGGGTTTTGTAAAGTACCTGAAAAATGTCTGTAAAAATGTCCCTGATCATAAATCCGTCTACCCCTATGTATTCCCGATCCGCAATGCAGCACGTCCGCCAAAAGACCTACCGATCCGGGCGGGTTATTACTGTATTGATACTTTTACGCCACTGAATCAGAATGCATTCCAGGCTGCCCAGCGTGCTGTCGATTGTGCCCTGACGGCAGCTGATCAACTGTTAAAAGGATATTACATTGCCTATGCATTGGTTCGTCCTCCGGGTCATCACGCTGAGCGGCAAGTGTTTGGAGGATTCTGCTATTTAAACTCCGCATCGGTTGCAGCCCATCATTTAAGCCAGCACGGAAAAGTCGCTATACTGGATATTGATTATCATCACGGAAATGGACATCAGAGTATTTTTTACGACCGGGCAGACGTCCTGACAGTTTCAATTCATGGACATCCCCGCTACGCTTATCCCTATTTCAGCGGATTTACTGATGAGATTGGCGAAGGAGATGGAGTCGGCTTTAATCTCAATCTGCCACAGCCGGAAAGACTGAATGGCGAGCAATACCGAAAAATCTTAGACAAAGCGCTAAAACGTATCCAGCGTTTCGGGCCTCGATTTGTCATTATCGCGCTGGGGTTCGACACTGCCAAAGGTGATCCGACCGGTTCCTGGAGTCTGAACGCGAAAGACTTCGAACAGAATGGCTATTTCATTGGATCGTTGGGCTTGCCTTTTCTCGTTGTCCAGGAAGGCGGTTACGCCGTCCGCTCACTCGGTATCAATGCGCGTCATTTTTTCACAGGTTTATGGAAAGGTTTTAATGTTCATTATAACAATCACAAAACCGGAGCACACAAAAATGCAAACTCTAAGTCCTGAATGGCGTGAAACAGTCCTTCCGGATGATCCGGAACATGTTCGGGAAATCGTCAGTTCTACCGGATTTTTTTCGCAAGATGAAATTGATATCGCCGTCGAGCTGGTTGTAGAGCGTCTGGAAAAAGGCATTGAAAGCGGGTATTATTTCATATTCGCTGAAGTTGATGGAAAAACGGTCGGCTATACCTGCTTTGGTCCGATTCCCGCAACTCAGGAAAGCTATGACCTATATTGGATTGCAGTTCATAATGATTATCGGGGGGCTGGAATAGGCAAACAGTTACTCGCTATCAGCGAAGCAGTGATTCGTCAGTTAGGGGGAGCTCGCGTATATATCGAGACTTCGGGACGCGATCAGTATAATTCTACCCGCGCCTTCTATTTGCATTGCGCATACACGGAAGCTGCAGTTCTCACCGATTTTTATGCTCCCGGTGACGCCAAGTATATTTATGTTAAAAAAATCTAATCTGCTTACCTGAAATACCTCGAAAAACGCTGATTGTTAGTGATATTCCGTTCCGGATTTTTCGACAATTTATCGTCAATAAATGCGTTTATTTCATCAACCCGGCCTTCAATCGCATCGTACTGCCAGATTGACTCCGGGTGCCGAACAGATATGGAATCCGCTACAAAACTCGGAATGGCGCCCTCAAATTTTCATCGAATGTGCAAAGAACTGGGAATAAAAGAATAAACTGATTTCCACCGAAAACCATATAATAACAATATCTTTCAAACATCCACCTGTCCGATAAAAAATACGCTACACATTCACTAGGACGGCCAATTAATAGCATCAAACCG
>JAHIOG010000651.1 GCA_018895675.1 bacterium | reverse complement strand
TTTTAATTGCTTTGATTTTCAGGAAAACTCTTTTTAAAGGGGAACAAACGCCTTTTGTCATGGAGCTGCCGCCCTATCGCCGACCTCTGTTAAAAAGCGTTATTCTTCACATGTGGGAAAAATCCTCGGAATATATAAAGAAAGCCGGAACCGTGATTTTAGCGGCATCAATTATTATCTGGTTTTTGTTGTCGTATCCGAAACCACCGTCGGCAAACGATGATTTTTACAACAATAATATTCCATCTGTAGAATATAGTTTTGCCGGGCGTATGGGCAAAGGCATTGAGCCGGTAATTAAATGGACTGGATTTGACTGGAAAATCGGCGTCAGCCTGATTGCCGGCGTTGCCGCAAAAGAGGTCATCATCTCCACTATGGGAATATTGTACGGGATTGACGAAGACATTTCAGCGCAGCAATCTCATGTGGATTTTATGGTTAAAGATAAGCTGAAGAGTGATCCCGCTTATTCACCGTTAATGGCGCTTGCCCTGATGATATTTATTATGATCTACATTCCCTGTATTGCGACGCTGGCGATGGTGAAGAAGGAACTTGGTTCCTGGAAATGGCCGTTTTTACAAGCCGGTTATACATTGCTGGTAGCATTCCTGATGGCGGTGATTATCTTTCAGGTCGGCGGACTGCTGGGATTCGGAGGATAAATGCTCTGGCAATATATCATCGTCGGGATATTTGTAATTGCCAGCGCTGTGGGTTTGTTTCTGAAATTCCGAAAGAGCATCAAAAAACCGCAATCGGTATGTGATAGCTGTATGATGAAGGATCGGTGTTTGGCGGACTTTGATTTTGCCGATAATGAACCAGATGACTTTCCCTGTCAGGAATAAGCCTTTGACAGAACTCAAATTTACTTTTAAAAACCAATTTGGCTTCGCTGAAAATTGGTTTCAGCTTCTTTGCCAACAATAGCCTTTTATTCTGGTTGCAGGGCTCCTGCTCTGCAACCGATACGGATAGTCCGTCCCGGAGCACCCGGCAGCCGCCGGGCGGGGAGCCCCGGAACGAGAGCGAAAATGACCTTCCGAAGGTTTTAAACCTTCGGAAGGTTTGGATAGTGCTTGTTGATTTTATAATTGTGAAATAATTCCTGCCCTAACAGCAATTATTGCTGTATTTCTCTATATCCTGCAATATACCTGATAATTTGCCCTGTTTTTACTTGTATTCCAGTAAATATCCTTGAACATCGCTGATTTATGCTTGACCGGCAAGATTGTACGCATTATATTACCGCTATAAGAGGAAATTACCATGAACAAGATCAATCATATTGGAAGCATAATCCGGTTTCATAGAAGGAAAGCCGGGCTCACCCAGAAGCAGTTGGCAACTCTGGCGGGCGTCGGAAAATCCGCCGTTTTCGACATTGAGAAAGGAAAAAATACTATCAGGCTCAATACTCTGACGGCAATTCTCTCCGTACTAAACATACGCCTGGAGCCGGAGAGTCCATTAATGGAGCAATGGAATATGGAGAAACAGCTACCTTGAGATCAGCCAACATATTCATGCATGGCAAACTTGCCGGTGTACTTGAGGAGCTTGAGCCGGGCAAACATTACCGATTTATATACTCCAACGGATATAAGGACGAGCCTATATCCCTGACTATGCCCGCGGATCATCCTAATTATGAATTTGATCGATTCCCGCCCTTTTTTGATGGACTTCTACCGGAAGGAATCATGCTGGACGGACTTCTACGGCAACAAAAGATAGATAAATCGGATCTCTTCTCCCAGCTTCTGGCTGTTGGTCAGGAACTCGTCGGAGCGGTGACAGTGGAAGAGATCTCGTGAATCTCTGCCCCATAACATATGAATCATGCGGTAATAATCGATATGCAATCAACGGCATAAAGAAATTATCGAGGCGCTTAACGACACTGAATGACTTCCCCTATTCCGCCAGTGAGCAGCGGACAGAAGCCGCTTTGCATGCAAGTAAGATGTCAGTACAGGGAATCCAGCCCAAATTGAGTGTCCGGCTCAATCTGAAGCAGGCGTCCTTCGAGATCACAGACAAGGGTGGTCGTTATCTGATTAAACCCCAGCATGATACCTATCCGGAACTCCCGGAAAATGAAGACCTCTCAATGCGCCTGGCGGAGATCGTTGGTATTTCAGTTCCTCTGCATGGTTTAATCTACTGTAAAGATAAGACGTTCTCCTATGTCATTAAACGTTTCGATCGCGAGGGTAAATCCGGGAAACTGGCTACAGAAGATTTCGCCCAGATGTCAGGCATGGACAGAGATACCAAATATAACTTTAGCATGGAAAAACTGGCGCCTATTCTGGACATGTGCACCTTCCCGGCCGTGGAAAGAGTTCGTTTTTTCCGAAGATCCATTTTCAATTTCCTCATAGGAAATGAAGATATGCATCTGAAGAATTTCTCCCTGATTACAAGAAACAATAAGATTGAACTGTCTCCCGCTTACGATTTTCTAAGCACTACGACGGCATTCCTGTCAATCGGTAAAAATATTGACGAAATCGAGGAAGTTGCTCTACCTGTTAATGGGAAGAAAAGAAAACTGACTCGCAAGATATGGATAGACTACTTCGGAATGGATAGGTTACGGCTGAATTCAGCGGTTATTGCTGAAGAATTGACCAGATTTTCGAATTCATTTAATCGGTGGTATGAACTTATTAAGAAGAGCTTTCTCTCAGAAGCAACACAAGAAATTTATATCTCGCTTATAGAACAACGCCGCCGGCTATTGAAACTTTAGGTTAAAATAATTGAGATAAACCTATTCTGTCGGCTTCTCGTTGGTGAACAATATTTATTTAGTGTCTGACCGAAAAGTAATGTTTTACTAATAATTCATATTGATTTGCCCTGCCGGGTTAATAAGTGCAAAAGATACGGTCCGATTTAAGTAGCTTTTTTACCCGGCTTTTTTTATGGTGAACGTTGCTTCACTATATGTGTTTACAACAGGTTCATTTGGATTGCATATTAATACTTTAGTCTTCAATTTGTTAATTCTGATTTTGTAAAGCACCTGGATTTATTTTTATGTGGAAAATGTTCTAAATCTTTAATAACTATTTCTTGCAGTTCAGCTCGATCGACTTTCAAATCCTCAATATTTGATAACATTACCTCGATATATTCGCTGGTATTTTCTACATATTTATCCTCGTTCTCACACTTTTCTACTAATGATAAAATAGATGAAAAATCAAGATCTGCGATTATAGCATTAAGTGAGTTCAAATAATGGTTGATTTTATTCAGGATTTCTACATTACAATCATCATATTCCATTAATTTTAACCGACATTGATCAATAAATTTTAATGATAATTTTGGATTAACTCTTTTAATAGGCAATTTTTTATCTACGTTTGTAATTCTATTAAGTTCTAATAATAATTTAGATAAATTATCAGTATAATGTTGATGACTAGTAAGATCAGAGTGGATTCCCTTCAATCTATTGCAGTATACATTTTCGTTATGTAATTTTTCTTTTTCTTTATTCTTTTTATGAGTGAGGCGGATGGACAAAAGAGCTATTATACCGGCAAAAAAGGCTCCTAAAAAAGAACCGGCAATCTGACCTTCATT
>JAHIOG010000650.1 GCA_018895675.1 bacterium | reverse complement strand
GTGTTGTTCTTTGAGCCGAACCCCCTCTTCGATGGCATATAAATCCAGCGGATTGACAATCGGCTCCACACCTTCCCGGATCATTGTCCCTGTCACCGGATCCATTTTGACATTGCTGGTTTCAGGAACCTGTTTAATTGGTACGATTATTATCACAGTTTTTCCCTCGTTATTAGTTCAATTGTAACCGGTATATCTCCTGGAATCACTTTCCCGTTGATTACTTCCATTGCTTTTTCAATAGCCACAAATCCCATCTCGTATGGATGTTGCGCCACCGAACCCGCCATTCGCCCCCCCTGAATGGCTATTCTACCATCGCTCACAGCATCAAATCCGACAACAATGATCTGACCTGTTTTACCGGCCGCTGCAATGGCTTCCACAGCGCCCAACGCCATCATATCATTACAGGCAAATAGCGCCTCAATGTCCGGGTTTGACTGTAACATATTCTGAAACACATTAAATCCCTGGTCACGTTCCCAATTGGCTGTCTGGGAGGCAATTATTTCTACTTCTGGCGCAGCGTCGATAATCTCTCTAAAACCCTTAAGACGGGCATCGCCGGTTTCATGTCCCGGGATTCCTTCCAGTACCGCAATTTTGCCATGGTGGTTTAATTTACCAACGATATATTCAGCCGCGATTCTTCCACCTTCAACATTGTCTGAACCGATAAATGTGCCAATATACCCACCGGATTCCTTCAGGGTTTGCTCATCGATCCGGGTATCAACAACTAACACAGGTATTCCTGCCCGGTTGGCTTTTACAATACCCGGAACAATTTCCTTTGAACCGCTGGGTGTAATGCAAATCGCAGCAACTTTTCGTTGAATTAAATTTTCCATGATCTGCAGCTGTTTTTCCGCATCAACTTCCCGTTCCGCCGCCTGAATCATCAGATTTACTCCCAGACTGTCCGCAGCATATCGAGCTCCTTTTTGCATATCAATAAAAAACGGATTGTTCAGCGTCTTCATCACGAAAGCGATCGTGGGCTTTCCTTTTCCAGTCTCCATCCCACGTTGACATGTGATGAAAAAAATTGTCGATAAACACAATATAATCAGGATTAATAATCGCTTAATCATGGTTAAATCCTTCTTGTTATTTTCGTTTCTTTAACATCATATCAATAAGCACCGCGGTGATAATAACAGCCCCGATAATAGTCTGCTGAATAAAAGATGATACTCCCATAATATTCAACCCATTTCGAAGCACACCCATAATCAGAGCGCCAATTAAAGTGCCTAAGAGCGTACCTTCTCCACCCATCAGACTTGTTCCCCCGATAACAGTAGCCGCAATTGCATCCAATTCATACATAATTCCTGCAATTGGTTGCGCGGAATTGAGCCTGGCTGTCAGAATAATCGCTGCCAGTCCACTGAGCATTCCACTGATCCCATAAATGAACAGTTTATATAATTTAACATGAATACCCGACAGGACCGCCGCCTCTTCATTACCACCCATGGCATAGGTATAACGCCCCAGTTTGGTGCGTGTCAGGATGAAATGTCCTAGAATATACAGTAAGATCATAATAAATACGGGCATCGGAACTGACAGGAATCTTCCCTCGGCAAATACCCTGAAACTTTGCGAAAATCCGGAAATCGGTCGGCCGCCGGTAAAGAGCAATGCCCCACCGCGGGCAATACTCATCATTCCCAGCGTTGAAATAAAGGGCGGCAAGTGACCCCAGGCGATTAACAATCCATTTACCGCCCCGCAGAAAAAACCAAGCAGCATCCCGATTATTATAGCGAAAAATATAGGAACGCCGGCACTTAATGACCCGGCCGTTACCACGCCGGCGAAAGCCAGAATCGACCCCACCGACAAATCAATCCCGCCGGAAATGATTACAAAGGTCATACCGATAGCGATAATGGCATTAATGGATGTCTGCCGGGTGATATTCAGCAAGTTCGAAACCGTCAGAAAATATGGGGTCGATATCCAGAATATTCCAATCAACGCAATTAAACCCAGCAGAGTCCCCAGCTGCCGTTTATAATTCAATGCCATTTTATCTTTTAATAACATGCTATATTCCCAACCCGCACTTTAAAAGCTCTTCCTGTAAAATATTTGAGGGATCAAACTCGCCGTTTATGCGTCCGTGACACATGACCAGAATGCGGTCACTCATCCCAATAACCTCCGGTAATTCGGATGAAATCATAATGATGGATGCTCCCCTGGCTACCAGTTGATTCATTAGTTGATATATTTCAACTTTCGCCGCTACATCAATGCCACGCGTCGGTTCGTCAAAAATAAATATATCCGATTGGCAGGCCAGCCATTTTGCGATAACCACTTTTTGCTGGTTGCCGCCGCTAAGCGACTGAACCAGCTGATCCGGCCCGGTGGTTTTAATCTGGAGTTCCTGAATATATCGCTTGGCCAGCTGCTGCTCCGAATCAGTCATTATGATTCCCAGATTGGAAACTCTGTCAAGGCTGGGTAAACTGATGTTTTTACTCACTGATAATTTTAATATTAAGCCCTGCAGTTTCCGGTCTTCAGTCATATATCCCAAACCTGCTTCTATCGCCTTCCGCGGAGAATCGATCACCCATTTTTTTCCGTTAACATAAATGTTACCGGAATCTATTCCGTCCACTCCAAAAATCGCCCTGGCAAGTTCCGTCCGTCCAGACCCCATTAATCCGGTAATTCCCAGAATTTCACCTTTTTGTAGTGCAAAATTGATATCATCCAAAACATCGGTTCTGGTCAAATGCTCAACACGTAGCGCTTCTGCTCCGATCATTGCTTTCCGCTTTGGAAAATGTTCTTTTAATTCCCGGGCAACCATCAACCGTATCAGATCACTGGAATCAACAGCATCAATACTGCTGGTTCTCACGACCCTCCCGTCTCTCAACACAGTGACCCTGTCACCAATCTCAAAGATCTCTTCAATCCGGTGAGAGATGTAGATGATACCAACCCCCTTTTCCTTTAATTGTCGGATTGTATCAAATAATTTTTCGATTTCCTGGCGGGTCAACGCCGATGTCGGTTCGTCCAGAATCAAAATTTTCATCTGCATGGAAATGGCTTTTAATATCTCAACAATCTGTTGCTGGGCAATACCCAGATCAACCACCCGTGCCTGCGGATCGATTTCAACCTTCAATGCCGCAAGTACATTCCGGGCATTTCGAATCACTTGACGGGAATCAATAATCCCCAATTTATTAACAGGTTCCCGTCCAAGGAAGATATTCTCGGCGACGGTCAGCTGGGACACAAGGTTCAATTCCTGGTAAATTGTACCAATACCCAATTCCAACGCATGTCCGGGACTTTGAATATCTGCAGGAATGCCTTCCAGTATCATGGCGCCACTGCTTTTGGAATAAGCGCCGCTGATGATTTTGATCAGGGTTGATTTACCGGCGCCATTCTCTCCCAGAAGGACGTGTACTTCCCCCTCATATAACTGAAAATCAACATCATCGAGAGCAACAACTCCCGGAAACTTCTTGCAAATATGGCGCATTTCTAAAATGATCTTACCCGGCATTCTGATCTCAACATTGTCAAAATTTCTAATTGTCTATACAATTATACAAATTCAAATCGAAAATGTCAATTTTTATTTTTAATAACGATTTATAATCCTTGAAAAGGGACAATAATATATTCGCATGAAATATAAGAAAATAATTTTATAACACCAGTTTGACAGCATATTTAGTTATTCTCGTCGACAAACGAGCAAACATGACCTCAATTTGTACGCTACAAATCATTTAGAGACGGTTTTTTCTGCCCAACCGCTGTAAATATTTCGATAAACGTTGAAACAAAAAATAATCAATGAAATATTGTCAAAATAGCAGCTAAAAAAGTCCATTAACCCGAATAAGACAATTATTTTTAAAAATGCTATAATATAGCAGTATGCCAGTTGATTGCCGGACATTCAGGATTTAACAGTTTATTTTAATTATTAACCCAAAATGCTTTTTGAATCGTCGGGAAATAATTGGGCTTGCTGGCAAAGGATTTATAAGAAAAAAATACGAGGTGATCATAGCCATTGGTAAGAGAAACAAGAATTTTAGTTAGCGAATCATATCGTCCCTGGTTATACACACCAATTCCCATCCAGACTTTATCTTTGGCGATTAATGGATCGATTCTGGATATGATATTCTCAAATAACTCAGCGTTTTTGGTGTAATTCATAGGTGCGGCAAAATCCAGATAGCCGTTCTTCAGCCATTTTTCCCAGTCCTGATAGAAGAAATGCTTCGCATCAAATGGATCGGGTTTTACAGCGGCGCTGAGTAATATCGGTTTACGGGTATCGATGATTACTTCACGAATATCCACCACAAGTTCTGTGATGGCGTCTCGTCTGAACTCATCCCATTTTTCCATTAACTGTTCAATGGTTTTAGCTTCCATTCCGGAAAAATAGGATTTATTTGAGATTGACAGCAGAATTGGATCTACACTGTAGATGTCTTTGAAACGTTTTCTGCCAATATCATTAAAATCGTAGCAATTTTTGGGATACCGAATATAATCCAGGTGAACGCCATCCACATTATATGATTCAACTAATTCTTTTACAATTGCTATAAGGTGTTTGTTCACATCCGGGACCAGGGGCGACAGATAGATGCCCTCCGTATTAATTTTACGGAAATCTTTAGCCTTACGGAAAATGTCTTTTACACCATCGGCATCGACTGAACACCACTCGGGATGTTGATAGAATAAGTGTTGCTTATATGGTGGTTTCTCATCGGAAGACCATAGCAGATACATATTCAACCAGGCATGAATCTTCAGATTTTTTGGATGTGCTTGCCCCAGTATATATTTGAGAGTGTCAAAATTATTCCCGGGAAGACTCTGAGAACGGTGAACCAGCGACGATTGATAAAATGCGTCACCGCGCCCCCGAACCTGAACAAAAAGGTCTGTGAATCCGTTTCGTCCGGCAAAGTCAATAACTTTATCAATAGATTCTTTATTTGTCATTTGGTCGCGGATAACCCACATTGCCATCCGCGATGGTTTCTGAGCACCGGGGGCAATCACAAACAATAAAAAAAGGGCAGCTATTCCTACTGCCCTGTATATGATAATTCGATTACCGATCAATGATATATCCAGCGCTATACTGCCGGTTTTTCTTCTTGCTTTTCGTCAGTATCCGGCACCGGTTCTTCTCTTACTACTTTTTCGGTTTTTGCTTTTTTCTTAGGTGTTTTTGTTTTCTTTAATTCCGGTTGTTTTTGCTCTTCTTTAACAGGTTTTTCTTTTTTGTCAGCTGTAGATTTCTTTACAGTTTTCGAAGCCTTCTTACTTTCACCGGGAAGTTTATAATCAACAAACTCAATCAAGGAGACTGCGGCACAGTCATTATCACGAAAACCTAATTTCACGATTCTTGTATAGCCACCATGACGATCGGCATATTGTGGTGCGATATGTTCAAATAGACTCTTTACAACGGTGCGATCCTGTAATACTCTAAATGCGAGCCTTCTGTGATGAACAGTTCCTCTTTTCCCGTAGGTGATCAATCGCTCCACAACTCGACGTAATTCTTTGGCTTTCGCATCTGTGGTTTTGATCTTACCATGCTGAATGAGTGCCTTTGCCAGATTCATCATCAATGCTTTTCGATGACTTGCGGTTCTACCTAATTTTGCTACACGTTTCTGATGACGCATTACTGAATACTCCTTTGCCTAATTACTCTTCCTTGTCCGAAATGTATTTGCTCACATCCACGCCGAACTCCATGTTCATTTCCTTGAGTTTTACCATAAGTTCGTTCAACGATTTCCGACCAAAATTCTTAAACTTGAGCATTTCTGATTCTTCTTTTGAAACCAGATCAGCAATTGATTTGATATTATTGGCTTTCAGACAATTATATGATCGAACCGAAAGTTCCATCTCATCCACACTCTTTTTGAGCAGATTTCTGATCTTTAATATATCTTCATCAAGCGCTTCTCTGGGAAGTTCAAGGGGCGTCGCTTCGACACTGGTGAATAACGAGAAATACTCTATGAGTAATTTAGCAGAATAATCAACTGCTTCTTCCGCAGTAATACTACCGTCAGTATGAACTTCCAAAATAAGTTTTTCAAGCGTCTCACGAGATGTGCCCGGCAGTCTCTCCACTTTATAGGATACATCCGTTATCGGTGAAAAAATCGAATCGATAAAAATTGTACCAATCGGAAAATCCGACGTTTTATTCTGTTCTGCAGGAACCCAGCCCGTTCCACGGGATATTTTCAATTCCATGGTGAATTCGGCTTTTTCATTCATTTCGCAGATATGTAAATCGTGGTTCAAGATTTCAAACTGAGATGATTCTTTACCGATATCACCGGCAACAAATTTGCCTTCCCCTTTAAATTTCAGGGTGACTTTGTCCGGTTTCGAATCAATAAGTTTGAAACGAATCTGTTTGAGATTTAAAATAATATCGGCAACATCTTCGATCACACCCGGAATTGTAGCGAATTCGTGCAGTACACCATCCACCTTGATAGATGAAATAGCCGCTCCGGGAACAGACGTAATCAAAACCCGTCTCAGTGCATTCCCGATAGTAGTCCCAAAGCCTCTTTCCAAAGGCTGGACGATTAATTGACCATAAGTATCAGTTGTAATTTCCTTAACGACTCTTGTTAAAATTTGATCCTGTGCGGTCATTTTTTCCTCTTTATTTATTTAGAAAAGAGTTCCACGACTAATTGTTCATTGACCTCCACGCCCATTTGGTCTCTTTCAGGAATCTGAATAAAAATGCCTTGCATTTTGGCTTTATCCAGGATTAACCAGGGCAGGTCATGATCGCCGCGGATTCGCTTCATCGATTCATGTATATAAGTGAGTTTTTTACTGGCGTCATGTACTTGAATGACATCTCCGGCTTTACACTGATAAGAGGGGATGTCCACAATTCTACCGTTTACCTGGAAATGACGATGAAGAACCATTTGACGCGCCATATTTCTGGACGATGCAAAACCAATCCGGTAAACAACATTATCCAAACGGCTTTCAAAAATTTTCATCAAGTTTGAGCCGGTGACGCCTTTTTCACGGGCAGCTTTTGCAAAATAAAGTCTGAATTGATTTTCCAAAACACCATATATACGTTTAATTTTCTGCTTTTCCCGTAACTGTAAACCATAGTTCGATAAACGGCGACGACTTGTCTGACCGTGCTGTCCAGGTGCATAACTCTTAGTCTCAAAGGAACATTTAGTCGTATTACAACGTTCCCCTTTGAGAAATAATTTTGCCCCTTCTCGACGACATAATTTACAAACAGGACCTGTATATCTTGCCATTAATTGGTACTCCTACCTTGTTATACTCTTCTCCGCTTGGGAGGTCTGCAACCGTTATGTGGAATGGGTGTCACATCTTTAATCGCGCTGATCTGTAATCCAGCGAGACTCAATGCGCGAATCGCAGCTTCTCTACCGGAACCCGGTCCCTTAACCCGGACTTCCACCCGGCTAAGTCCCAAATCCAGCGCTTCTTTTGCGGCTCGGTTGGCAGCCTGTTGAGCGGCAAAGGGAGTGTTTTTTCGCGACCCCTTAAAACCGGCTGTGCCTGCCGATGCCCAGGAAACCACATTCCCGTAAATATCGGTCAGGGATATAATCGTATTGTTAAAAGTTGCTTTTATAGTAGCGATACCTTCAGCATCGACCTTGATTTTTTTCTTTTTCTTAACTACTGATTTTTTGGGTGGCAATTTCAATACCTCCTATATTAACCTTTTTTCCCGACTTTAGCCTTTTTTCTACTCACTATCCGTCTCGGACCTTTCCGTGAACGAGCATTGGTTTTCGTTCGTTGACCTCTCACTGGCAATCCACGACGATGTCTCAATCCTCTGTAACAACCAATGTCCATCAGGCGTTTAATGTCCATCTGAAACTCGGTACGTAATGTACCTTCAACTTTCAGTTCATTGCTGATGATAATCCGAATTTCATGTACCTGTTCTTCTGTAAGATTTTTTACACGGATTTCCGGATCGACTTTTGCCTTTTCAAGGACTTGTAACGCTATTGTACGACCTATTCCATAAATATAGGTCAGCGCAATTTTTACTTTTTTATCATTTGGTAAATCTACACCCGCAATTCGAGCCAAAATATCCTCCTGCTACGCTATTATCCCTGTCGCTGTTTATGCTTCGGGTTTGAACAGATTACTCTAACAACACCCTTACGACGTATAATTTTACATTTGTCACACATCTTCTTTACTGATGCTCTAACTTTCATGACTTATCCATTCTATTTATAACGATACGTAATTCTTCCCCTGCTAAGATCGTAGGGCGATAATTCCAGAGAAACTTTATCTCCCGGTAAAATCTTAATAAAATGCATTCTCATTTTTCCCGATACATGCGCCAGAACCTCATGACCGTTTTCCAGTTCAACCCGAAATGAAGCATTGGGTAAATTTTCTTTGATAATACCATCAACTTTAATCAATTTTTCCTTAGCCATAAAATTACCTTACTACATTTGTTGATAAAATTACTGGGCCATTATCGGTAATGGTTATCGTGTGCTCAAAATGGGCCGATGGTTTCCTGTCTGCTGTAACGATCGTCCAACCATCTTTCAGGGATTCCACCTCAAACGTACCTTCATTAACCATCGGTTCAATAGCCAGACACATACCCGGTTTTAATTCCGGTCCCCTGCCAGGGTCACCAAAATTCGGTACTTCCGGCGCCTCGTGCAAATTGGCTCCGATACCGTGTCCCACAAGAGTCCTGACAACTGAAAAACCATACGATTCAACATATTTCTGGATTGCATTACCGATATCGGAAAGGTGATTTCCGGATTTGGCTTTCTCAATACCTAAATATAGTGATTCTTCGGTAACCTTCAGCAGCTTCTGCTTATAGTCATCAACTTCACCAACTGCAAAGGTATAGGCTGCATCACCGTAGTATCCATTTTTCAAAACACCAACATCGATGCCGATAATTTCGCCTTCCTTCAGTTGCCGGCTGGATGGGATACCATGGACTACTTGTTCATCAATACTGGTGCAGATACTCGCCGGAAATCCATTATAACCTTTAAAAGCCGGTTTAGCCTCCTGGCTGTGAATATAATCTTCAGCCAGTATATCCAGCGCTTTTGTCGTAACCCCCGGTTTAATCTCCTTCGCCAACAATTGAAGCGTCTCGAATACAATCCGATTGCTTTCGCCTATTTTACCAACTTCTTCCTGTGAGCGAATATAGATCATTATTGCTTACCGGCGACGTCCTTTCATTTTTCCGCTTTTCAAAAATCCATCGTAATGTCTCATCAACAGATGTGATTCGATCTGCTGCAATGTATCGAGAGCAACACCTACAATAATTAATAAACTGGTGCCGCCGAAAAAAGACGCCAGTTCATAAGGCAGATCCATAACCTTCATAAGGACATAGGGAAATACCGCAATGAATGCCAAAAAGATTGAACCCGGCAACGTTACTCTGGTTAAAATATTATCAATAAATTCCGAAGTCTTTTTCCCGGGGCGGATACCCGGGATAAACCCGCCGTATTTTTTCATATTATCGGCGACTTCAACAGGATTAAATGCGATAGCGGTATAGAAATACGTAAAGAAAACAATCAGCGTGCCAAAAATCAGCCAATAAACCGGTGACTCTACACTGAAGAATCGCATCATGCCCTGAATAATATCGCTATTGGGAAAAAAAGTTGAAAATGTACTGGGAATAAACATGATCGCCTGAGCAAAAATAATCGGCATAACGCCAGCCGTATTTACCCGCAAGGGAATATGAGTGGACTGACCGCCGTACACCTTTCGACCGACAACCCTTTTTGCATACTGAACGGGAATTTTACGTTGTCCCTGGGTCAATAAAACAACGAATCCTACAATCACGAACATGAGACCGATTAATACCACCTCGGTAAAAATACCCCGAATTTCTTCCTGGATCATCGCGATTTCACCAATGAACACATTGGGAAGACGAGCCAGAATGCCGACCATTATGATCAGCGAAATACCGTTTCCGATTCCCCGTTCGGTAATTCGTTCACCCAGCCACATGATTAAAACCGTACCCGTTGTCAGGGTCAGCATGGTCATCAAAATAAAACCAATACCCGGATTGGGAACTACCGGCAGGATCTGATTTCCGATTCTTGCCGACATTTGCGGGCTCATTAGAAATTGTGAAATACCAAACGACTGTAAACCGGCAATCAAGACGGTCCCATAACGGGTTATTTGTGTGATTTTCTTCCGTCCTTCTTCACCCTCTTTCTGGAGTTTCTGGAAGTATGGAATCACCGCTCCCAACAGCTGAATAATAATTGAAGCGCTAATATACGGCATAATACCGAGGGCAAACAGTGTCGCCCTTGAAAACGCGCCACCCGCAAAAAGGTCGTAAAGACCGAATAACGTATTGGAAAAATTACGGATCGCAGCGCCTATTACTTCGCTATCAATACCGGGAATAGGCACATGGGCGCCGATGCGCACAACCGTTATTATCGAGAGTGTATAAAAAATCCGTTTTCTTAACTCAGGAATCCGGAATACGCTCTGAATTTGCTGCTTCATATTATTTCAGCCCTTCCCCCACTTGTTTCAATTTTTTCCTTTGCGGTTTTACTAAAAGCATTTGCTGTTATGGTTACTGGTTCATTCAATTCTCCAACCCCCAGAATTTTAACTGGTTTGGATAGAGATTTTATTATTCCCTTTTGATAAAGGGTTTCCAGTGTCACTTCGGACAGTTGCAGACGGGCAATAACATTCAGATTTACAATCTGAAATTCTTCCCTGAAAATATTAGTAAATCCACGTTTCGGAAGACGACGGTAGATTGGCATTGTACCACCTTCGGACCAGATTCTGTGTTTTGAACCGGAACGGGAATGATAACCTTTATGACCGCGCCCGGCTGTGCCGCCTGTACCGGAGGCGTCTCCTCTTCCGAGCCGTTTTCTATTTCTTACCGAACCGGGTGCGCTTTTTAGAGAACCAAGATTCATAACTAATCCTTAACTTCTTCGACTTTTAATAAATGTTTTATCGATTTGATCATTCCCCTGATGGCAGGATTATCAGACTGTTCAACAGTGTGATGCATACGTTTTAATCCAAGCGCTTCAAGAGTCCTCCACGTCCGCTGACGATAACCAATGGGACTTTTAATCTGTGTAATGCGTAATGTTATGTTTGTCTTCTTATTCATGAACCAAAAATCTCCTGAAGAGTCATTCCTCGTTTGTGAGCTACCATATAGGGATCTTTCAAACTTAACAGAGCTCTCATAGTCGCTTTAACAATATTATGAATATTATTAGATCCAATAGATTTAGTCAAGACATCATGGACGCCAACCTGTTCCATGATCGCACGTATAGGGCCACCTGCAATAATTCCGGTACCTGGAGATGCCGGTTTTAAAATCACAATCGCGGCGCCATACTTGGCCTGAATAGCATGGGGAATGGTTCCATTAATAACCGGAACTTTCATAATACTTTTTTTGGCGTTTTCTTTTCCCTTTGCAACGGCAGTTGTCACTTCAAGAGCTTTTCCCAAGCCTATACCCACATGACCCTTACCATCACCAACTGTGACAACGGCATTAAAACTAAACCTGCGACCACCTGTTACAACTTTGGCGACACGGTTTATTTTGATCACCTTTTCTTCGAGCAACTCCAACTGGGTAGGATCGACTGTCTTCAAATTGATACTCCTTTGAGATTAAAATTCCAATCCGGCATTTCTTGCAGCATCTGCCAGAGCTTTGATTCTACCATGATATTTAAAACCACCACGATCAAACACAACTTTTTTAATCTTTTTATCCGTTGCTTTTTGGGCGATTAGTTCGCCAACGATTATGCTTTTTTCTGTTTTGGTGGTTTCTTTCTTGATCTTGGGTTTTATTTCTGCTGACAAATCGGAAACAGCCAGGATCGAATGGCTTTGCTGATCATCGATCAACTGTGCATAAATATGATTCAAGCTGCGATATACTGCCAAACGCGGACGTTCAGCAGTCCCTTTAACATGTTTTCTGATTTGTCTTTTTCTGCGTAAACGTGCTGTAATTTTTTCATTCTTTTTCGTGCTCATTTCAATGTCCCTTATTTCACGCCAACTTTTTTACCGGCTTTTCGGCGGATATATTCTCCCTGGTAGCGGATTCCTTTACCTTTATAGGGTTCCGGCGGCGCAACAGATCTGATTTTAGCCGCCATCTGACCAACTTTTTGTTTGTTAATTCCACTCACCGTAACCATCAAATTTTTTGGCACCGTAAGTATAATTCCTTCCGGAGGCGTAATCAACACCGGATGGGAATAGCCTACTTTTAGCCAAAGTGATTTTCCCTTCATTTCAGCGGAATAACCGACTCCTGTAATTTCCAGCGTTTTTTGAAAACCGTTGGTAACTCCTTCAATCATATTAGCGATTAAAGCTCTTGTTAATCCGTGTAATGCCCGGTGGGTTTTATTATCGCTTTCCCGGGTAACAACAATTTCTTTTTCCTGCTGAACCACGCCGATTTCAGGTGTAAATTCCCAGAATAATTCTCCTTTTGGTCCCTTTATGGTAATTATATGTCCCTTAATCGTCACTTCGACGTTTTCCGGTACTGGTATGGGTTTTTTACCGACTCTAGACACAGTTTACTCCTTGTTAACTAGCATTACCAAATATGACAAAGCACTTCGCCGCCGACGTTGTTTTTCCGGGCAATTTTACCGGTGATAACACCAATCGGTGTTGACATTATAGCAACACCCAACCCGCCAAGAACACGCGGAATCTCATTAGCGTTTACATATTGACGGCGACCGGGTCTGCTGATACGTTTCAATCCTTCTATAATCGGCAACCCGTCTTTCGTATATCTCAAGTAAACACGAATAAGTCCCTGCTTGTTATCATTGATCAGAATAAAATCTTTGATATATCTTTCATGTTTCAAAATCAGGGATAATCGTTTTTTCATATTGGATGCTGGAATATCCACCCAACGATGATCTGCAGCTTGTGCATTGCGAATTCGTGTTAAATAATCAGAAATTGGATCGGTTACTGGCATATTAAATTTACTCCTGTTTTACCAGCTGGCTTTTGTAATTCCTGGAATCTCGCCTTTGAGGGCTAATTCTCTAAAACATAAGCGGCATAGGCCAAATTTACGATAATAGGACCGCCGTCTTCCACATACCGAACACCTGCTGACTGTCCTCGATGAGAATTTGGGTTTCCGATTTGCCTTTGCAATCATCGATTTCTTTGCCATATTATTTTTTCTCCCCGGCGGTTTCAGCATTCACGGGTCGTCTCTTAAATGGAAAACCAAACAGTGAAAGCAATTCATAGGCCTCCGCATCTGTTTTTGCCGTTGTCGATATAGTAATATTCATTCCTCGAATTTTATCGACTTTATCATAGTTTATTTCCGGAAAAATAATCTGCTCTTTAATCCCCAGACTGTAGTTCCCCCGACCATCAAATGCTTTATCGGGCATTCCTGAGAAATCACGGACCCGGGGAAAAGCTGTGGATATCAATCTATCTATAAATTCGTACATTTTGGACTGTCGAAGAGTAACATAACATCCAACGGGATCACCCTGACGAATTTTAAAATTTGAAATCGCTTTTTTTGCACGAGTAACAACCGGTTGTTGCCCGGTGATAGTACGAATCTCTTCCTGTGCATTTTTAAAACTTGCCGGTTCCTCCTTGGCATTTCCAAAACCGATATTTAAACTGATCTTATCAAGCTTGGGAACCTGCATGATATTTTTATATTCAAACTTTTTGATCATCGCCGGAACAATGGTCTTTTTATATTGTTCTAAAAGTCTCGGTATATATTCCACTTTCTTAGCCACTTATGACTCCCTGTTAATTGGCATCAATTACTTCACCGGTTTCTTTCGAATATCGAACCTTTTTCCCGTCCTTCAGGATCTTATATCCAACCTTCGTCGGCACGTTATTAAAAAGGAGCTGTATATTTGAAACATGTATTGACGCTTCTTTTTCGACAATACCACCCTGAGGATTATTCTGGCTAGGGCGGGTATGACGTTTAATGAAATTAATACCTTCCACAATCACACGCTCTGTTTTCAGATAGACCTTCAACACACGACCGGTTTTTCCTTTATAATTTCCAGAAATAACCTTAACCATATCGTTTTTCCGAATTCGAAACATCCTTAATCTCCTCTAAAGTACCTCTGGCGCCATGGATACTATTTTCATATAATTTTTCTCTCTCAATTCTCTGGCAACTGGTCCAAAGATACGGGTTCCACGAGGTTCATAATTATTATCAATCAAAACGGCTGCATTATCGTCAAACCGGATATAGGAGCCATCTTTACGCCGTATCTCTTTTTTAGTCCGAACAATCACTGCTTTGGATTTTTCCCCTTTCTTGATCATTCCTCCCGGGGACGCCTGTTTCACCGTAACGATCACAACGTCACCCACCGAGGCATACCTCCGTCCTGAACCACCAAGCACCCGGATGCATAGAACTTTTTTGGCTCCTGTATTATCTGCAACACTCATTCTTGTTTCTTGCTGTATCATCGGAACTTCCTCTTACGATTAAATCTAACGGTCCAAAACTTCCACTAATTGCCAACGTTTTTTACGACTAAGCGGTCGGGATTCTTCAACTCGAACGACATCCCCCACCTGACATTTATTCTGGGGATCATGGGCATAACACTTGGAAGTTCTGCGAATATATTTACCATATACTGAATGTTTAACGATTCTTTCAATAGTGACGACAATGGTTTTATCCATATTGTTACTGATAACCGTTCCAATGAGAGATTTTTTATTTTTTTGTGGTTCCATTTTTCTTATTCCTGTGCTTAATTGCCCCTGTTGTTCTTTGGTCCGATACCCAATTCCGCCTCATGAAGCACTGTTTTGATCTGGGCAATTTCACGACGAACCCGTCTGATTTTCAACGGGTTCTCTAATTGCTGCAATGCTTTTTGAAAACGCAGGTTTTCAAGCGCGGTTATATTATCCTGAAGCATGGCTTCAAGCTCTGCAATCGATAAATCCCTTAATTGATTCTTCTTCACGCTATGCTCCTACTTCTCGTCTTGCTACAACCTTGGTTTTGATCGGCAGTTTATGCGCGGCTGTGGAGAAAGCTTCTTTGGCTTGCTCTTCGTTTGTCACTTCGACTTCGAACAGGATTCTTCCGGGCTTTACAACTGCTACCCAGTATTCCGGAGCTCCTTTACCTTTACCCATACGGGTTTCCGCCGGTTTCTTAGTAATTGGTTTGTCCGGAAAAATTCGAATCCACATCTTACCATGTTTTCTGACTTTTCGAGTAATCGCCACACGAACGGCTTCGATCTGACGACTGGAAATCCATCCCGGTTCGAGCGCTTTCAATCCATAATGACCGAAACTGACCGCGTTACCTCTCGTGGCTATTCCTTTCATTCTTCCTTTATGTTGTTTGCGATGTTTTACTTTGCGAGGTGCCAGCATGTCTATAATCCTTTATTACTTTTTCTTAAATGATTCACCGTTACAAATCCACACTTTAACGCCAATACATCCGTAGGTTGTATGAGCCGTCACCGATGCAAAATCAATATCAGCTCTCAATGTATGTAATGGAACACGACCATCGCGGTGGGTTTCTTTCCGGGACATTTCAGCTCCACCCAACCGTCCGCTGCACTGGACGCGGATACCCTCGGCGCCCATACGCATTGTGGCTTGAATAGATTTCTTCATAGCACGCCTGAAGGACACTTTTTTCACGATCTGGGCAGCAATATTGTTTGCGACCAGGGTCGCATCCAATTCAGGTCGTTTTATCTCATTTACATTTACCTGTACATCGGTATTGGTCAACTTCTGCAGCTCGAGACGTAACTGATCAACCTCTTCACCTTTCTTACCGATAACAATACCCGGACGAGACGTGTTGATCGAAATCGTAATTTTCTTTGAAGTCCGGTGAATATCGACACGGCTGACGCCGGCGTTCGGCAATCGTTTTAATATATAGCGGCGTAGTTTTAAATCTTCCGTTAACTTGGACGTAAAATTACGTTCATCAAACCAGTTACTGCTCCAGGTTTTATTAAATCCGATTCGAAATCCTATTGGATGAGTTTTTTGCCCCAAGAAACCTCCGGTTATTTTTTCCTTTTCTTGCCTTCTTTTTCGGCTACAACGACTGTCAAATGACAGGAGCGCTTGCGAATGACTGACGCTCGACCCATTGCGCCCGCTCTCCAGCGTTTGGTAATTCCACCCTCATCGGCATAGACTGTTTTTACATACAGATCTTCAGTCTCTATGTTTGAACCGCCTTCCAAACTCATCAAATTGGAAACTGCTGAGCGTACAGCTTTTTCCACAGTTACGGATGCCTTTTTATTGCTGAAATGTAGTGTGTTTATTGCGTATTCCAGATCTTTACCACGAATCATATCAGTAACCAAACGCACTTTACGAGCCGATTGTTTTACGTGCCTGCTTATTGCTTTCGCTTCCATAATTCCTATTTCTTACCTTTTTTATCTGATCCGGCATGTCCACGGAATGTCCGGGTGTAAGCGAATTCACCCAATTTGTGTCCGACCATATTTTCCGTAACAAATACCGGAATAAATTTATTCCCGTTATGAACAGCAAAGGTGTGTCCAACAAATTCTGGAGGGATTGTAGACCGTCTCGCCCACGTTTTTATTACCTTCTTCTTACCAGACTGGCCCATTTCACCAATTTTGCTTAGTAATTTTGCATCAATGTAGGGCCCTTTTTTCAGCGAACGACTCATTCTCTATTCTCCCTAATTATTTGGCGCGTCTCTTAATAATAAATTTATCGCTGGGATTGCGTTTTTTACGCGTCCGGTAACCTTTGGACGGCTGTCCCCACGGTGAAACCGGGTGTCGACCACCGGAACTTTTTCCTTCACCACCACCCATCGGGTGATCAACCGGGTTCATGGCGACCCCACGAACTTTCGGACGGCGACCGAGCCAGCGACTGCGACCGGCTTTACCCAAACTGATGTTCTCATGATCTCGGTTTCCGACTTCACCAATGGTAGCGTAACATTCGGCCAGTACCAATCTCATTTCACCGGAAGGCATTTTGAGGGTAACATATTTTCCCTCTTTTGCCATGATCTGAGCCGCTGTTCCAGCACCTCTTGCAATTTGACCGCCTTTTTTGGGTTTCAATTCAATATTATAAACTAAGGTACCGGCGGGTATATTTTTTAACGGCAGTGAATTACCGACTTTAATCGGTGCATCCAATCCGGAAACAATCACATTCCCTACTTGCAAACCATCGGGAGCGATGATATACCGTTTTTCACCGTCTTTATAATTCAGTAACGCAATGCGGGACGATCTGTTTGGATCGTATTCAATCGTTTTTACAACTGCCTCGATTCCATGTTTATCCCGTTTAAAATCGATCAGACGGTAGGCGCGTTGATGTCCGCCACCCCGTCTGCGGGATGTAATGCGTCCTCTATTATTACGCCCACTGGAACGTTTCAGAGGCATAAGCAGACTTTTTTCCGGTGTTGTAGTGGTGATATCCTCAAATGTATCGACCGACATAAAACGCTGTCCCGGTGTTGTTGGTTTGATTTTCTTAATACCCATAAGCCTATACCGCGGTTTCTCCTTGATAGAAATCTATTTTTTCACCTTCTTTGAGTGTCACAATCGCTTTTTTCCAGTCAGAGCGTTTGCCACTCGTGCGAATTACTCTGCCACCGCTCCGGATAGTCATCTGCTTTGATTTCCCTTTAACACTCATAGTAGCGACTTTTTCAACCTTTACTCCGAATCGGATCTCAATAGCTTTTTTGATCTCAATTTTGTTGGCTTGCGGATGAACTTTAAAGCCATACTTCCGTTCAGTTTCCTGCAGAGCATTTATTTTTTCAGTCAAAATTGGTTTAATGATGATTGTACCTTTAATTGACATCTCTCAATCCTTATTAATTTGCCAGAAGACGGTTGTTTAATTTCTCAAATCCTTCTTTATCCACCAGAAGCACCTCGCAATCCAGCATATCATAAGTTGAGGCTCGCTCTGCTTCGACCAGCAGAATATTGTAAAAATTACGACAGGCAAGATACAGGTTTTCGGTAAGCTCCGACGTAAGCAATGTGATTCGTTTATCTTCAATATCCAGCGCTTTTAAAAACTGACGAATCGTTTTAGATTTTGTCTCTTCAAGTTTAAAATCTTCCAAAACCCTTATTGCACCTTCTTTGTACTTATAGGCGAGGGCGCTTCTCCGGGCGAGAGTCTTAACCTTTTTATTAATCTTCATCGAATAATATTTAGGCTTTGGTCCAAATGCGCGACCACCACCAACCCAGATAGGGCTTCTTATGGAACCAGCACGAGCACCACCACGACCTTTTTGCTTCCAGGGTTTCCGCCCGCCGCCCCGCACTTCTGCACGAGTCTTAGTGGAGTGGGTTCCCTGTCGAGAGTTGGTCATCTCGGTTTTCACCGCAAGATAGATCGAATGATCGTGAGGCTCGATGTCAAAAGATGGCGTTTTAAATGTAATTTTTTGATCGGATTCCAAACCGTCTTTTTTGTAAACAATAAATTCTACGTTCAACGCTCCTGCCTCCGAATTGTTACTATGCCGTTTTTAGCGCCCGGAACGGCACCCTTGATATAAAGTAAATTGTTCTCAGGGTCAATTTTAATAATGGAGAGCCCCCTCAAGGTTTTGTTATTTCCACCCATTCTTCCCGGCATTTTCATACCTTTAATAACATGGGAAGGATATGCGGATGCGCCGATAGAACCGGGCGCGCGATGACGATCGCTTTGACCGTGGGTTTTGGGACCGCCCTTAAAATTATAACGTTTTACAACGCCCTGAAATCCTTTACCTATTGTAATACCGGATACTTTTACTTTATCGCCTACTTTAAACAGGTTGACAGTAATTGATTCTCCAGCTTTTAAATGATCAGATTCAAAATCCCTGATTTCTGATAAATGAAGGTAAGGTTCAGTGTTGGCTGCTTTGAAATGACCAAGTTCCGGTTTGCTTACTCGCTTTTTCGGTTTCTTTCCAAAACCCAACTGAACAGCCGAATATCCATCTTTCTCAGGAGTTTTAACCTGCACAACCTGACAGGGGCCGGCTTCAACAATAGTGACGGGAATTAAATCACCATTCAGTTCGAAAACCTGGCTCATCCCTAACTTTTTACCAATAATTCCTAACATGGATCTACTTCCGTTATACCTTTATCTCAATATCTACACCAGCAGGTAAATCTAATTTCATAAGAGCGTCTACCGTCTTTGAGGTTGAATTCAGAATATCCACTAAACGTTTGTGAATTTTAGTCTGAAACTGCTCCCTCGATTTTTTATTCACATGAGGCGATCTCAATACCGTATACACAGTTCTCTGGGTCGGTAATGGTATCGGACCAGAGATGATGGCACCGGTTGATTTTGCAGTCGCCACAATCTTCTTGGTACTTTTATCCAGAAGATTGTGATCATAAGCTTTGAGACTAATTCTAATTTTTTGTCCAGCCACGGGTAACTCCTTACTCCAAGATTTC
>JAHIOG010000649.1 GCA_018895675.1 bacterium | reverse complement strand
TCTCAACGATGCACGGCTGCCCTTCCGAGGAGATTGAAAAAATCGGACAATATCTGATTGAAAATAAGAAACTGCATACCTTTATCAAATTAAACCCGACGCTTCTGGGAAAAGAGAAAATTCACAAAATACTGACGGAAAAATTGGGCTACGAAACTATCGTCCCGGATATTGCTTTTGAACATGATATTAGCTATCCCGCTGCCGTAAAGGTGATTCAATCATTACAACAATCCGCTCAAAAACAGGGCGTTTTCTTTGGTGTGAAACTGACTAATACACTGGAAACGATCAACCATAAAAATATTTTCAGTGAAGAATCAATGTACATGAGCGGCAAGGCACTTCATCCGATCAGCATCAATGTAGCACGGAAGATCAAGAACGATATTCCGGCGTTGCAGGTCTCCTTTTGTGCCGGTGTAAATGCTTTCAATGTCGCCAACGTGCTGGCGTGCGGCTTGAATCCAGTGACGGTTTGTTCGGATTTATTGAAGCCAGGTGGATATGCCCGGCTGCCGCAATATCTGGAGGAAATCGAAAAAGCTTTTACGGAATATGAGACAACGAATCTACAAGATTATATTTTAGCAAAGAGTAAACAAACGAATCTTACCGCCGGAGCGCTGGCGAACTTAAATGAATACGCTGACAACGTCCTCAATGAACCGGTTTATAAATCAGTCTATACTAATATTAAGACTCAACGAGAATTAGCCGAATTCGACTGTATTGCAGCCCCCTGTGTGAATACCTGTCCATCGAATCAGAATATTCCTGAATACATGTACTGGACGGCTAAAGGTGACTTTTCCAAGGCTTTTGATACTATTATGCTCACCAATCCATTTCCGTCGGTTACGGGTATGGTATGCGATCACCCATGTCAAAGCAAATGTACCCGGATTAATTATGACAATTCGCTGCTCATCCGTGAGGTTAAGCACTTCATCGCTGAAAATGCATTGAAACAAGATAGTGTAGTTTCTAATCTAAAGAATGGTAAACAAATAGCGATAATCGGAGCAGGACCATCCGGATTATCTTGTGCGTATTTCCTGGCTTTGGCTGGTTTTGATGTAGAGGTGTTTGAGACAAAAGAATTTCCCGGGGGAATGCTGGCGGACGCTATACCACTGTTCCGGTTGTCGGAAAAAGCTCTGAGCGATGACATAAACCGTATCCTGCGTCTCGGCGTTAAGATCCATACATCAACGAGAATTGATGCTTCGGCATTTAATAAAATTAAAGACAAATCTGACTTTATATATATTGCAGTCGGCGCTCAACAATCGATGAAAGTTTCCATCGAAGGAGACGATGTCGAACAGGGCTTGCTGGATTCCTTGAAATTTTTATCGGCAGTGCGAAGAGGTGAATCCATTGAATTGGGGAAAAAGGTCATCGTTCTCGGCGGAGGAAATACAGCAATTGATACCGCCAGAACCGCTAAGCGGTTTGTAGGGAAAAACGGTTCCGTAACCATTGCTTACCGTCGAACACGCAGAGAAATGCCCGCCGATCAGGATGAAATCCGGGCAGCGCTGGCTGAAGGCATCGAACTCATCGAACTGGCTGCTCCCGTAAAAATCAATTCAGTAAACGGTAGCGTCAGGTCACTGGTTTGTTACCGGATGAAATTAGGCGATGTCGATGAATCAGATCGACCGAGACCTGTAAAAATCGAAGACAGCGAGTTTGAAATTGCGGCGGACACTATTATTCCGGCATTCGGGCAAACTGCGGACATTGATTTTATTGATCAGGAACTACTGGAAGTCACTGATCCGGAAACCAGGGAAATCAAACTCCAAAATGTATTTATCGGAGGCGATGCTTACCGGGGCGCATCAACGGTTATTAAAGCCATTGCCGATGGCAGAAAGACCGCAGAGACTATTATGCGAAAAGCGGGAATTGATCATGATGAAACGGTTCTGAGATCAACTAATAAAGAGCTGACCCGGGAACAGCATCACGAAAAAAGAGCGCGGATCGTACATGGAATTAAACCGGAAGAAACCCCGCTGGCAGAGCGCGATTACTTTAGTATGGTCGATCTGACGCTGACGGAAAAAGAAGCGCAACAAGAAGCGTCGCGTTGTCTTTTCTGTGATGAAGTCTGCGATATTTGCGTAACTGTCTGCCCCAACCGGGCGAATTATGGTTACACCGTTGAGCCCTTTGAAGTCAAGCTGCAAAAGGCTGTCAATGACAACGGCGAAATTAAAATCGTGGATGATGGAATATTTAAGATCGAGCAGCCCTACCAGGTGTTAAATATCGAAGATTTTTGTAACGAATGCGGCAATTGCGCGACCTTTTGCCCGACCAACGGCGCGCCTTATAAAGACAAACCCAGAGTGTTTTTGACTGAAAAAAGCTTCCGAAATGCCGCAAGCGGCTATTATCTCAAATCGGGTAAATTATTGTATAAAACACAAAATGAGATAAAATCCCTGGAATTAAAAGAAGATCGATACCATTTCGAATCCGAAGCCATTACCGCGACATT
>JAHIOG010000648.1 GCA_018895675.1 bacterium | reverse complement strand
GGTAAACTGAAAGTCAGAGGAGCCTTTAAAACAGATATTTTGGTATATACAATGGCAATTTCTATTGATATATTCAGAGTTTCAAAACTTATGGGACATTCTTCTGTACTGGTAACACAAAAACATTATGCAGAATTATTAGATAAGAACCTTGCATCAAGTGTAAAAATGCTAGAGACTGTTATTAAGTAAACATATCTCCAATAAAATTGGTAAAAAGCCCAGAATATTTCCGGGCTTTTTTTATTTCGAGATTTTTATAAAGACTATAACCTCGGTACTTATTGTTTTAACTGTATAAAATATAAGCAGTAATTCAAGGAATGTATCCAGATAAAGTCACCAAAAAGTTACTACCCTATGTCCCATAATGTTCCATTTTGGATATATTTCTCTGAAAATTGGGTACTGCAATTTTAAAAAAGAAACACCTTGTAACTGTCTGAATTACAAGGTGTTAAAAGTGCCGAAGGTCGGACTCGAACCGACACGACCAAATATGATCGAGGGATTTTAAGTCCCTTGCGTCTACCAATTCCGCCACTTCGGCATTGTGATAAAATTTTAAAAAGCATTTTAAACCTACGAGGGATTTTAAGTCCCTTGCGTCTACTCCCAAAGGGATCTCTGTTGAGACAGTTCCGCCACTTCGGCACGAAAAAAATGAGGCGACGACCGGATTCCTCCAAAGAAGTCCCCTTTGGGAGAACCGGTGAATAACGATTATAAAAATAATCGTTTTTTTTTCACTTTACACAAAATATCTCAGAATCTTCAAAAATCAAAGTTGAGGCGACGACCGGATTCGAACCGGTGAATAACGATTTTGCAGACCGCTCCCTTAACCACTTGGGTACGTCGCCAGTTCTGTTCTAAAATAGCGCTGGAAAATACTATGAAATTTACTAAAAACCAAAAGTTTTCAATGGTGTTTGGATAAAAAAAAGAGGGTGAAGAAACTCACCCTCTTGAAGTAAAATAGGAATCTATATTATTTGTCATCGACGACTTCGAAGTCGGCATCTTCGACATTATCGTCTTTGCCGGTACCGGCGCTGCTTTGGGCTTCGCCGCCAGGTTGCTGTTCGGCATTTGGCGGAGGAGTTTCGGTTTTAACGCGTTCATACATCTTGGAAGATACTCCCGACCAGACCTTATTGATATTCTCGATACCCTCTTTCATGGCTTTGATATCATTGCTGCCCTGAACTTTTTTCAGTTGTTCCAGCGCGTCGTTGATTTTGCCTTTTTCCTCAGGCTGTAGTTTATCTCCGTACTCTTTCATATTCTTCTCAGTCTGGTAAACAATTGCATCAACCTGGTTGCGGGTATCGACTTCTTCTTTACGGCGTTTATCTTCTTCTTCATGAGACTGGGCGTCATGTACCATGCGTTCTTTTTCTTCGTCGGACAATCCGCTGGAGGTTTGAATGCGTACGCTCTGTTCTTTAGCGGTGGCTTTGTCTTTAGCGGAAACATTTAAAATACCATTTGCATCGATGTCGAAGGTCACTTCGATCTGAGGAACGCCACGGGGCGCCGGTGGAAGACCGTCCAGATGAAATTTACCGATGCTCTTATTGTCGCCTGCCATCGAACGTTCACCCTGTAAGACATGAATTTCCACGGTAGTCTGACTGTCGGCAGCTGTGGAGAATATCTCACTTTTCCGTGTTGGAATAGTCGTATTACGTTCGATCAGGCGGGTGGCCACACCACCAAGGGTTTCAATACCGAGAGAGAGGGGAGTAACATCGAGGAGGAGAATATCATTTACTTCACCACCAAGCACACCACCCTGTATTGCGGCGCCAATTGCAACGACTTCATCAGGGTTCACGGTTTTATTTGGTTCTTTACCGAAAATCTCCTTAACCAATGCCTGTACTTTCGGAATACGGGTTGAACCGCCAACAAGGATTATTTCATTAATATCATTAGACGAAAGTCCGGAATCTTTCAGAGCCTGCTGGCAGGGTTTACGGGTGCGTTCTATGAGATCTCCAACAAGGGATTCGAATTTTGCGCGGGATATTTTTTCCAGCATATGGATCGGGCCGGCGGCTCCCGCTGTGATATAGGGCAGGTTTATTTCGGTTTCCATATTGGAGGACAGTTCGACCTTGGCTTTTTCAGCGGCTTCTTTCAGGCGTTGCAATGCCATAGGATCTTTCTTGAGGTCCACGCCTTCTTTTTTCTTAAACTCATCAACGAGCCAGTCGATAATACGCTGATCTAAATCATCACCGCCCAGGTGAGTATCACCGCTGGTGGATTTGACTTCGAAAACACCATCGCCAATTTCCAATATTGAGATATCAAAAGTACCGCCACCCAGGTCATAGACAGCGATTTTTTCGTCTTTTTTCTTATCAAGTCCGTATGCAAGAGCTGCTGCGGTGGGTTCATTAATAATACGTTTAACGTCCAGTCCGGCAATTTTTCCGGCATCTTTGGTTGCCTGACGTTGAGCATCATTAAAGTATGCGGGTACAGTAATTACGGCATCTGTAATTTTCTCTCCTAATTTTTCTTCGGCGGTCTGTTTCATTTTCTGTAAAACCATTGCGCCAATTTCCGGTGGAGAGTAATCGCGATCAGCGATCCGTACCCGAACATCACTGTTGGGGCCTTCAATCACTTTGAATGGCACCTCTTTAATTTCACTGCCAACTTCTTTAAAAAGTCTTCCCATAAAGCGTTTGATTGAGTAAACCGCACGATCATGATTGGTGACGATCTGCCGTTTGGCTGTATCACCGACAACGCGCTCGCCATCTTTTTTGAAAACCACTACTGACGGAGTAACTGACCGTCCTTCGGAATTTTCCAGAACGCGGGGTTTTCCGGCATCCATAACGGCTACACAAGAGTTGGTCGTACCCAGATCAATCCCGATAATTTTTCCCATATTTATCTCCTTTAAATCATTTTCTTTATATTTTTTATAATCACAATTTTAAAAGTCAGATTGTAAGTGACAAATGTTATGCCAGTTTTTTACTGAGACATAACGTCAGACTGAAAATAGATATGAATTTGTATTTAGGATAAATCGGAAAAATTGTCGGAAAATGGGAGAAATTTATTTCTCAACCGTTACCGGGTTACTCTTTTTATGCGGTTGCGAGTGCAGAAAGGTTAATTGTTTATTTTTTACGCGGACATCAATAGGTTTGGCTTTGACCAGTGAACCATCCAGAAATTTTTCGGCGATGGGATCTTCAATCATGGTCTGGATCGAACGCCTGAGTGGTCGCGCGCCGCATTCAGGTTTATAGCCGTCTTCCAGAATGAGTTCTTTTGCCTGTTCGCTGACATTTAGAACAGTCCCGGAATTTGCCAGATTTAATTTGATATCCTTAAGCTGGATATCAATAATTTTTAAAATGTCTTCACGGGTTAAAGAGCGAAACACGATGGGGTCATCGATACGGTTGATGAATTCGGGATTAAAGAGTTTATGAGCCTCTTCGATCATCTTCTTTTTCATGACCTTATAATCGTTTTGCTGATCGGATTTGGAAAAACCGAAAGCGCTGCTCCGTATATTCCGACTGCCGATATTGGAAGTCATGATAATGATCGTATTTTTAAAATTAATTTTCCGACCAAAACTATCCGTTAGAACGCCCTCGTCGAAGATTTGCAGAAGAATGTTAAAGACGTCTGCATGTGCTTTTTCAATCTCATCAAATAACACGACGGAATATGGATGCCGACGGACTCGCTCGGTTAATTCACCGCCCTCTTCATAACCAACATACCCGGGAGGCGCCCCAATTAGGCGGGATACTGCATATTTCTCCATGAATTCAGACATGTCGATCTTGATGAGAGCATCTTTTCCTCTAAAGAGGAATTGCGCGATCACTTTCGCCAGCTCGGTTTTACCGACTCCAGTAGGTCCCATGAAAAGAAAATTACCAATTGGTCGTTTTGGATCTTTTATACCGGCGCGGGCTCTGCGAATGGCGCTGGAAATCAGCCGAATAGCCTCATCTTGTCCAACGATTTGCTTCTTTAATTCGGCTTCCATGTTAAGTAGCTTTTTATTCTCCGATTCTGCTACGCGATTCACCGGGATACCGGTCATCATGGCAACAACATCGGCAATATCTTCTTCCGTGACCTCAATTATCGATGTTGCTGTTTTCTTTTCCCATTCATTATAATCGGATTTGATTTGCTGACGTAGTTTGTGTTCACTATCACGTAACTCCGCAGCTTTCTCGAATGCCTGTTCCCGGACGGCGGTTTCTTTATCGAGTCTGATTTTTTCAACCTTGTCTTCCATTTCGATAATGGATTTGGGAACATCGATATTGCGTATACGAACGCGGGAACCGGCTTCATCTACGACATCAATAGCTTTATCGGGCAGGAATTTATCGGTGATATAACGATCGCTTAATTCTACAGCGCTGATCAGCGCCTGGGTAGTATATTTAACACGGTGGTGTTCTTCGTATCGTTCTTGCAATCCTTTCAATATTTCCAGGGTTTCATCTTTCTGTGTAGGATCGACGATGATTTTCTGGAAACGCCGTTCCAGAGCGCCGTCTTTTTCAATAACCTTGCGGTATTCATCAAGTGTCGTGGCTCCGATACAATGGATATCTCCACGCGCCAGAGCGGGTTTGAATATATTAGATGCATCGAGGGAACCCGAAGCGCCACCGGCGCCTACTATGGTGTGGAGTTCATCAATAAAAAGGATAATGTCATCCCTATTCTCGATCTCCTGCATGATTGCTTTCATGCGTTCCTCAAACTGACCACGGTACTTTGTTCCTGCTACGATTGCCGCCATATCCAGATCAATGATGCGTTTGTTGTAGAGCAGACGGGGTACTTTCTTTTGGATAATGCGGATTGCCAGTCCTTCGGCAATCGCGGTTTTTCCAACACCCGGTTCGCCGATGAGCACAGGATTATTCTTTTTACGGCGCGATAGAATTTGTGCGACTCGTTCAATCTCTTTTTCCCTGCCGATGACCGGGTCCAATTGATTATTCCGGGCTTTTTCAGTAATGTCTCTTGAAAAATGATCCAGCGCCGGCGTTTTGCTGATCTGTTTCTTTCCTGATGTACTTTGTCTGCGATCGAATTCCGGCTCTAATAATTCGTCTTTAAAAATGTGATATTCAATTCCTAAAGCGGTTAGCGCTTTAAACGCAATTCCATCACCTTGTTTAAGTATGGCAAGAATGATATGAGTTTCATCAATTTGCGGGGCGTTAAGATGCCGGGCTTCATGATAGGTGTTTCGTAAAATTTGCTCTGCCCGTTTTGTCAGAGGCAACCTGCCTATTTGCAATATTTCGTTACCACTTTGAATGGAATCCTCGATGTTTTTAATCAGCTCATTAATGTCAATATCAAAGCTGGAAAAAATATCAATGATTTTATGCTGGGGATGATTTAGAATTGCCAGCAGAAGATGTTCGGAATCAATATAGTTATGCCCAAGCCGAGTTGCCTGGTCCCGGGATTCTTTTACGATCAGTTGAATTAATCTTGAAAAATTATCTTTCATTTCCATAATATTTCTCTATTAAAATATAAGGCGTGAAAGAGCCCAATGTCAATTAAACTTTTATTGAAATCTTGCTGTTTCATCGCTGAGATATAAAACCTTATGGGATTTTGACGCAATGCCCGAATTATGAGTGGCAATGATAAAGGTTCGCCCGAATTGCCGGTTCAATTCCAGGATCAAATTGATCAGCAAATCACTATTATGTGTATCCAGATTTCCGGAAGGTTCATCCGCCAGTACAACCATCGGTTCATTGATCAACGCACGAGCAACGGCAACCCGCTGGCGTTCTCCTCCGGAAAGGGCGGAAGGGCGATGGTTGATGCGGTGCCCCAATCCGACGCGTTCCAGCATTTCGATAGAAGATTTTTTCGCGTTTTCGGGATCGTTCCGGTAAATAATTGATGGGATCATGACATTCTCGAGAGCGGTGAATTCCGGTAATAAGTGATGAAATTGAAATACAAATCCGATTGTTTTATTCCTGAAACGGGCAATCTCCTTTTCCGTTAGAGAGAAAGGATTGATGCCATTATAGCTAATTTCACCTGAATCGGGATAATCCAGGGTTCCAATAAGATTCAACAAGGTGGATTTTCCGATACCTGACGGTCCCATAATAGTGATAACTTCACCGGGATTAACGGAAAAGGATATATCCTTTAAAACCGGCACTTCAATACCATCATTATGATAGGACTTTGATAGATTATGGACGTTTAATATTGGTACAACATCATTTTTCATATTGAATTGCCTCCAATGGGGCGAGTTTAGCAACCCGCCGGCTTGGGTAAAGTGTGCCCAGAAAAATAAGAATCATGCCGGCACCGATGATTGCAGCGATATCCGGAAAGTGAACTTCTATCGGCAGATAGGGAATAAAGTAAACCGATGGCAACGGTATAAAATGAAAATATTGTTGCATCAGGCATAGGCTCAGAGATAACAGGATACCCAGGAATAAGCCGATACTGCCGGTGATAAATCCCAAACGAAGAAAAATGCCCTTAATATGATCGTGATTCATTCCCAATGTCTGCATCATGCCGATCTCACGGATTTTTTCCATTATCAGCATCACCAGTGAACTTGTCAGGTTGAAGATTGCGATCAGTATAATAAAACTTAAGGCGAGAAAGCTACCGTATTTTTCCAGTTTCATGGCGCCGAATAAATCTCTGTGCAAATCTTCCCAGGTCATTACTGAAAAATGGTTGTTGAGATTAGCCTGCAGTGCGGATTTTATTTGAGGAACGTTTTTATAAGAATTGAACCGGATGTCTATGCCCGAATATTGATCATCCATTTTGAAAATTTTTTGGGCTTCATGAATGTTTACAAATGCCAGATTTTCGTCGTAATCAAACAGATCCAGTCGGAAGACGCCACTCAATACGAAGCGTCCGACATAGGGAATGCTGAATGAACTTTTAATGTTAAGAGGATTGATGACGTTGACCGTATCGCCAAGATAAAGACCAAGTTTATCCGCAAGACGGTAGCCGACGATGATGCCCGGAAAATCAGAGGTAGGAGCAGAGAAGGAATTATTTCCGCGGATTATAGCAGTTTCCTGCATGATTTTGTCCATAAAAATCGTTGTATCGACTCCTTTAAGGCGTACCACCGCATCGGTACCGATCGCTGACAGAACGGATTTTTTTATCACGAATGGGTAGATTGTATTGAGATCAAAATCACGCAGCAGGTTTTCAATTTCATGGACAGCCTTATCGCCGATACCCTGACCCGTAATGCGGATATGAGATTCCAGGTCGATGACTCGTGAGGAAATTTCCGATTCGAATCCGTTCAATATGCTTAGCGTTACGAGTAATGCAAATGCACCCAGCGCAATTCCGGAGATGGAGACATAAGATGTGAAAGAAATAAGACCGGTCTGCTTTTTCGACCGAAAATACCGAAAGGATATCCAGTTTAACAGACGTCTATTCATAGCGTATCGCCTCTGTGGGCGTCAGACGAATGGCTTTAAACGCTGGGTAAATTGTTGCTATCATCGAACAAACGATCGCACAAGCGCCGATTATGAGAAAATAATCAGGTTCCAATTGAATAGGCAGTTGGCTCATGAAATAAACATCTTCGGGGATGGAAATGATACTGAATCGCATCTGAACCCAGGACAAAATGAGTGCAATCATAAATCCAAGCAGTGTTCCGGCAATGCCGATAATTGATCCTTCGATCAGAAAGATTCTGCCGGTTTGCCGGCGGTTGACTCCCATACTTTTTAGAACGCCGATGTCTTTGGTCTTTTCTATTACAATCATCATCAGTGAACTGATAATGTTAAAGATTGCTACTAAAGCGATTAGACTGAAAACGATCAGAATCGGCAGGCGCTGAACACGCAGCCATTCGAACAGGTTCATGTGCAGGTCGAGCCAGCTCATGGCATGATATGGATAACCGAGTGTGGAATTGATCTGTTCTGCCACATCACCGGCATCGTAGGGATTATCCAGGATTATCTGGAATCCGGAAAACTGTGTGCCGAGGTTCATAATATTTTGGGCTGCTTCGAGACTGGTATAGACAAATATATCGTCGTAATCGGCGATACCCGATTCATATATTCCGGTGATCGTAAACGTTCCGACCCGCGGACGAGTTGATGTCTCCGATGGAGAATGCAGAACGAATAAGTAAATCCGATCACCCAAACCGGCGCCGAGCATATTAGCCAGCTTTCGTCCAATAACGATCCCGTCATGCCCGTCATCCGTATAAAAGGTAACCGAACCGCTTTTAAGAAAACGCTGTATATCAAGAGTTTTCATGATATTTTCTTCCGTAAGACCTTCCATGACAACGCCATCGGTTTCACTTTTATAGCGAACCATAACAGCGCTGTGAACGTATGGGACAATTTCCCTGATTTGAGGAATTACCCATAGCCGTTTCTCGATTTCATCGGACGATTCAAAGGTCTGTCCGTTAAAAAGTCGAAGACGAATATGAGCATCAAAACCGATCAGTTTCTCTTTGAGGACATTTTCAAAGCCGTTTAATATTGAAATTGTGATAATAAGCGCTGCAATACCAACAGCCAGTCCGACTGTAGAAATTATACTGATAAAGGAGATATACCCGATTTTATGTCGGTTGAAAAGGTGGCGTTTTGCAATAAAAAATGGTAAAGACATAATGCCAGATGGTATTGTTAAGATCTCAATTGCGGAAAAAAAATCACGTCTTTGATTGTCCGTTGATTTGTGAAAAGCATGACCACACGATCAATACCGATACCGACGCCGCCTGTGGGAGGCATTCCGTATTCCATTGCTGTGACAAAATCTTCATCCATGGTCTGAGCTTCTTCATCGCCGAGATCGTGTAATTGATTCTGACGTTCCAGACGATCCCGTTGGTCGAAAGGATCATTCAATTCGCTGAAGGCATTGACAAATTCCTGACCGGCTATATACAGCTCGAAACGCTCGACAATTTCCGGATTACCGTCGCGGCTGGTCTTCGCCAGAGGTGAAATCGCTTTCGGATAGTCAATAACAAAGGTTGGTTGAATCAGTTTATCTTCAACAAAATTATCAAAAAGAAGCTCGATGAGTTTCCCGTATCCAAATTTCGGGTTCACTTCCAGTCCTTTTGCCACACATAATTCTTCGAGTTCCTTTTGGGAAAGGCTGGCTACATCGACGCCGACATACTCTTTCAGAAGGTCGAACATTTTGCGACGCCGAAAAGGCTGGCTGAAGTCGATCGAATAATCTCCGTACTCGAAGGATAATTTGACGATTTTCAGGGCAATGAACTTGAAATATTCTTCAACCATATCCATCAGATAATAGTAATCGACATAGGTCTGGTAAAATTCCAGGGCAGTGAATTCGGGATTATGGTTCCGGTCGATTCCTTCATTTCGGAAATTTTTGGCGATTTCATACACTTTTTCGAATCCGCCGATGATCAACCGTTTTAGATACAGCTCGTCGGCTATGCGCAGGTAAAAATCACGGTTTAATGCGTTATAATAAGTTTTGAACGGTTTCGCCGAGGCGCCGCCATAGATCGGTTGCAGAGATGGCGTCTCGACTTCGAGGAATTCTCGTTCATTGAGAAAATCCCGGGACCACTGGATGATCCGGCTTCTGAGTTTAAAGATATTTTTAATATCCGGATTGACGATTAGATCCAGGTATCGCTGCCGATATCGCTGCTCTTTATCGCTAAAAGCATCGAATACGGTTCCGTCTTTTTCTTTAACTATCGGGATCGGACGTACATTTTTTGTCAATAAGTGGAGCTCTTCGGCGAAGATTGTGATTTCTCCGGTGCGGGTTTTGAATACTTTTCCGACTGCGCCGATGATATCGCCAATGTCCAGCAGACCGAACAGTTTATAGGGCTGTTTTCCGATTTTATTTTCCTGGAAATATATCTGAAGTTTATTATGCTCGTCCTGAATATGGCAAAAACTGGCGCGACCCATTTTCCGAATTGCCATAATCCGTCCTGCAGCTTTCACGGTTACAGTTTCTTCCAGTTCAGTGAAGTTATCAATAATTTCACTGCAGGAATGAGTTTTTGGGAATTCATAGGCATAAGGTTCAAATCCCAGGTCCCGTATTTTCTGAAGTTTTTCTTTGCGGACTGAGAGGATTTCACTTAATGATTTACCGATATGTTGATCTTGAGCACTCAAGGCTATTTTTTCTCCTTATTAACCCTACTACGTCATTTGTCGATCGAAGATTCTCCGAAGGAGTCCTACGTGACCTTTGGAAAGACATCCCTTCGGGATATTGTATCATTAATTATAAAACTACATATGGCACTATATTTTGTAAGTTACGTTGTAGGGTTAATGTTCCATAATAAATATTGGCGTAAGAACTCGTCAATATTGCCGTCCATTACGGCTTGAATATTGGTGATTTCACATTTTGTACGATGGTCCTTTACCATGGTATAGGGCTGGAACACGTATGATCGTATCTGATTACCCCATGAGATATCTTTCTTATTTTTCTCAATCTCGGATTTTTCCTTTGCCATATCTTCTTTTTTCAACTGGTAGAGACGAGCTCTCAGGATTTTCATCGCCGAGGATTTATTTTTATACTGGGAACGTTCATTCTGGCATTGAACGACAATACCGCTTGGAAGGTGAGTGATTCTGATAGCAGAATCGGTTTTATTGACATGCTGACCACCGGCTCCGCTGGCGCGATATGTGTCAATTCGTAATTCATCGGGATTAATTTCTACCTCTATATCTTCTTCAACTTCCGGATAGACAAATACTGAGGCAAAGGATGTATGTCGCTTGTGATTTGAATCGAAGGGTGAGATGCGCACGAGACGATGAATTCCGGCTTCGGACTTCAAATATCCGTAGGCATAAGATCCTTTAACTTCAATTGAGACGTCTTTGATACCGGCTTCATCGCCTTTAATAAGGTTGATGATTTTAGCGTCCATTCCGGCGCGTTCGAACCAGCGCATGTACATTCGCAATAACATTTCCGCCCAGTCCTGGGATTCTGTACCGCCGGCGCCGGGGTGAATAGTCATAATAGCATTTTTTGAATCGTCGTCACCACTCAACATGGACTGAAGTTCTATTTTATCAAGTTTTTTACGGAGTTTTCCAGTCATCGCCTGAATGTCTTTCAGTATGGATTCGTCACTCTCATCAGCAACAAGTTCCAGTAGTTCTTTGACATCATCATATAATTTCCGGATGGTGTTGTACTGATCCAGCTCTGTTTCAATAAGCCGGATTTGCTGAAGTAATGTCTGTGCTGTTTCGCGGTCGTTCCAGAAATTGCTTGCGGATGTTTTTAGCTGTGCTTCCTGCAGCTGACGAAGTTTGGCGTCAACGTCAAAGAAACCTCCGGAGTTCGTTGATCCTCGGTTCCAGGGTATCGATTTCTGACTTAATATCGCTGATCATTATTTACTATCGAATTTATTCTATTGTTTTACGATTGTATCCGATGGTTTTAGCGGTGAAAAATCTTTATAGCTGGAAAGGACAATGTATGTTCGTGTCTGCAAGACGCCGGGCCAGGACTGTATTTCCGAGAGAAGTTTTTCCAGGGTAGAGGTATTATCAGTTTGCATTTTCAGTAAATGAGAACCTTCGCCAGTGATGGAATGGCATTCGATGACGTTATTATCTTCACGGGCATGTCTGATAAACTCTTCGTAATTTTTTGACGGAGACGTCATTACAAATACAAAAGCGGTAACGTCTTTACCAATCGCGATGTTGTTGACTTTGGCATGGTAACCGGCAATAATACCTTTTTTCTCCAATTTACGCATCCGTTCGCTGACGGCGGGAATGGTTAAGCCTACTTTTTCAGCAATTCGATTCCGTTGAATTCTTCCTTCTTTTTGAAGAATATCAAGGATTTGTACATCAATCGTGTCAATCATATGTTGTAACTCCTATCTTGTTTTTAGTAATAATTAAATCCAGATCAATGAAAATTTATCTTCATCTGTTAGTGTAATAGATTATCAGTGCATACGCTGAAAACAAACTCAATAATTGTTGAGTCCACGACAGAGAAGTAAGGATATATTGAGTTGGTTTTATTGGCACAACAATAGTATCATTGGGTTTTATTTCCGGTATGAACTGACTGTCTCCGGTATCAAGGAATTTTTTAATATCAACCGTTGAGACATAACTTTCGTTGTTCTTATCTGATGCATGAATAATTTTTACTTTTGATAGTTTTGCGCTGCTGGTTGGACCACCGGTAGATGAGATTAATTCAATAAGATCGGTTCCGATAGGAACATCGTAAAGTCCCGGTTTTTGGACTTCGCCCCAGACTTTTACAGTCATTAGCAATGCGTCGCTTGTTGTGGAGAGGATGTACCGGGAAGCGCTCGGACGATCGGTATATCGACCCGTAGTGGTGCTCTGTCTCCGTACGGATTCCTGGCCGTATACAGTTGAAATTAACATAAAAATAAAAAGAACATAAAATATTCGTTTCACGCTTGCTCCTTGCTATTCGATTATGAAATAACCCCAATTTGATATTGATCCGCCAATATCAAAATTACGGTTATCTACCAGTGAAATGGATTTTATACACCATTGATACGTTGTTCCTGATTCAAGTGAATTCAGGGCTGCTGATCCATCACTGTTATAGGAAATCTTCTGAGAAAAATCTGTATAATTTGATCTTCTTATACGAGAAATCCAAATAACTTCTCGCGACAAAAATGATTCAACCCGGATTACATATTCATAGGTAAAATTTGTAAAATCATGCCACTCAAACTCCGGTGTATAATTATTTACTGTTCCTGATGGTTTCAATGGTTCTGCTTTTTCTATCAAGCGATAGCGTATTGTATCCGAAGCTCCGCTTTTATTTTCTGCCTGATCGTAAGCTTTAAGGTAATAAAAGTAATCAATATTCAACTGCACCAGATCATCAATAAAGAATGTATCCGCGCCGCTGATCTTAAAGGCATTGATATCGGCGATTAATGCGAATTTGTTTTCAATGTCTTCACCTGTTCGATACAATTTGTATCCGGAGATATCTTCTTCAAGGTTTGGGTGCCATTCCAATAAAATTCCGTTACCGTCGTTGTAGGGACGAAGGCCGGATTCAATAGTATCTGTCGGTGCTGATTTTTCCACCCAGAGAGGTCGCGCCGGCGGATCGGGATCTTCGATACTCTCACCACAACGGTAAATGAAAATCATCAAGAAAACGGGCATAATAAAAATGTAAAAAATTCTGTTTCTCAAAGCTCGATACCGCCTCCAATTCGGTGTGTTGTTCCGAGATCGTGGTTTAAAAATGAATAATCTATGTGGACATTGTGGTTCATGACCTTAAAATTTAAACCTAATCCGGTCGTTAATCCAGATTTATTTAAACCCGCACGAATATTTAAACGGTCTTTAACAATGCATTCAAGACCGTACCTGATCTTGTCATCGTAGCGATATTCTTTTTCCATCCCTACATTCAATTGAATGTCATATCGTTCGAGGGGTTGTTCAAATCCGACCGATAAAACCGGGTTGAGACGAATCTCATCCTGTCGTTTGGTGTTCCAATAGACGTTAGTACCGGTGACGTCTCGTAATGCCAGTCCGAGACTCAGTTTTCCCATTTTGGAAACTTCGAACACTTCCTCGCCGATAACACAGATTCTGCCGCCGATGTCGATCCCGATGCCATAGGCTTCAAGGTTATACAGTTTTTTATGGATCAATTTGATATTTACTCCCCAGGGAATCTCGACGGTAAAACGCGAGTAACGCCATCCGAGACTAACGGATTTGGAAATAAACCGGGCGAAACTGATGAACAGCGCGTCTTCCAGGTCGTTGAAGGTCTTGAACGGATAATTCTGAAGCGCCACTACCGAATCCCGCCGGGCTGCCGGATCGGTAACCTGTCTTAGTATATCGGGTCGGATTGGAATATCATCTACACCAAAGCGAACCCAACTGATTGATCCGGTTGATTTTTCTGAAAATGGCAGCGCCAGTCCAATGTAATTATGATCTGCCAATCCAAATTGTGAGGAATACATTAAACCGATCGAATTTCGACGGACATAGGCTAATCCAGCCGGATTGCTGGCGAAAGATGTCACACCGTAATCGAGGGCTCCGAGTGTATTTGCCATTGCCTGAGCCCGTGCGCTAACGCCTGTTTCCAGGAAGGCGTCGGCGTACTCTCCTCCAAAGGAAATTGTTCCGGTTAAAATCAATATTATTACTAATAGTCTTTTTGACATCATCCTGCTTTGGCGATTTTTCCAATAGAACTTACTGTCTTATCACGGCTTTTGGCGCTCATCTTGTAAAAATAGACGCCGTTGGCAATGAAGTTGCCATCGTCATCGAGTCCGTTCCACATAATTTCGTGGTATCCACCTTCGTTCATATCTAACCCGGTGCTGAAAATAGTAGATTCTTCCAACACTTTTATCAATCGTCCCGAAGATGTGTAAATTTTTATTTTAAATTTTTCCACCCGTTGAGTAAGCTCGTAAATAAATGTAGTCCGGTCTTTGAATGGATTTGGGTAATTCCCATAATCGATCAGTTTTAATTCATCGCTGACCGTGAATAGAATTTCATCACCGGTCATATTACCGGCGGCGTCGCTCAGTCTGACTTCAATTACGTGGTCACCGTAATCGAGTTTAGGTCGGAATTGTGCGGATACATAATTTCCATTTATAAGTGTATCCGGAATATTCAGTTCGGAAAAATTTATATTATTTCCATCTAATTTGACATTTACACCTTTTGCATCGAAAAGAACTCCATTTTGATCTTCACCGATTATTGAAATATTTGGTTCCCGGGATACATAGGAATTCTGGAAAAACTGCTGACCGTCGAGACTTAGTTCGAGTTTGGGAGGTTCGGAATCCTGACAGCTTATTAAGGTAAATTTGCCCGGCTTGGTAGTTTTTGTCGAATAGAGAGAATTTTGATATGTAGTCTCTTCTTTAATCCAGATTTTTAAATAAGGATCCCAGCGACCAATCGATGCCGTTTCG
>JAHIOG010000647.1 GCA_018895675.1 bacterium | reverse complement strand
TAAATCTTTTTGAATGCTTTGCCAGTCATCGTTTCCCAGGCACTTAGCCAGGTGCATCTTTCGAAGAATGGCCGGCAGCACATGCGATGTCTCGAGATTGAAGTTATCGCCGGGACCATAGAAATTGGTCGGCATGACAGAAATAAAATTTGTATTATATTGCTGATTATAATAACGACAGAGTTTGATTGCCGCTATTTTAGCAATAGCATAGGGTTCGTTAGTTGGTTCCAATGGACCTGTGAGAAGATATTCTTCTTTCATTGGTTGCGGACAATTTTTAGGATATATACAGGAAGAGCCGAGATTCAGCAATTTTTTCACACCATATTTGTAACTGGCATGAATGACATTTGTGGCTATCATTAAATTGTCGTAAATAAACTCCGCTGGATAGGTGCTGTTTGCCAATATCCCACCAACTTTTGCCGCTGCAAGGAAGACGTATTCGGGTTTTTCTTTTTGGAAGAAGTCTTCTACTTGCTGTTGGTTTCTAAGATCATATTCAGGATACGGCGTGAAAACGAGGTTGGTGTAGCCGTCGGATTGGAGTTTGCGGACTAGGGCGGAGCCGACGAGACCGGTGTGACCGGCGATGTAAATCTTTGAATCTTTTTCCATAAGAAGAACCTTTTAACTACCCCGATACGGTCGTACCTCCCTACGGGGCAGGCGAATTATCCCAAAGGGATCCCTACGGGACGCGAATTACACGAATTTTTATTTTAATTATTTTAGTGAAATTTGTGTTCCGAAGGAACTCCTTCGGAGTAATTAGTAGTTTGATTATTTTTCATTAACGAATCGTTCATATTTTAGGGATGTCTCGCCGAAGTTGACTAATAGTCCAAGTTTTATTTTGGTCGCTTTTACGATTGACGTTAACAATTTGAATAATTCCTCGTCCTTTTGAATTAAATCATCTTTCCGGATCTTAGCGCTTGCTTTGACAACACAAATTCTTTCTTTGGTGCAATGAGATATTTATAAAGCATGATAATGTCTGATGAACATTGAAAACTTTTGTCTTTAACAACATTCTCTTCCATTGAACCGTTCCACCTTAATTCTACATTCTACATTATAAATTTTCGGTCTGCCGGCGAATTGAATATCTGAAAGATGGTGAACGTTAAATATTTTTTATGGTTTTTATCATCAGGCTTCATGCTTCTATCATTCATTTACGTTGTTTAGTTTATTAATCATTTCGTTTGCGTTCATATTTATTCGGGAAAAAGCGAACCATTTTTTCCCCAGATCCTTTAGAGAGGCTCCAACATGATAAATGACCGATTTATCCACAATCAAGAATCGATCATGAGATTTTTTGAATTCCTTTATTTCAATTGGTGGATACTGAGCGTTGAATCGTTCAATATCAAGTGATAATTGCCTTGATACAGATGATGTGAAAATTGTCACTGATACAGCGGGCTCTTTTTTAGATAACAATACAAGGACGCTTTCATCAATGTAATTATCAATCAAATGGATAGATTTCTTCGCCGATCGTATGAGATCGGATACAAATTGATGGGCGTCGAATATTTGGCCATCATAGAAAATGCCCTGATTTGGTATTATATTATTTTCTTTAATCATTGTGAATATTTTATCAAACCGCGTATTCGTCTTAACCTCAAATTCATTTTGCCATTTTTCCAGATGCATTACTTTTTGCGTTAGGCCAGAGTAGGCAATGGCAAGCTGACGTATCTTAACGAATGCCTGCATTATTTTAATGCTGACTTCAATGGCGATGGGTGACTTGAGTATAGCTGAAAGCATGGCTACACCTTGTTCAGAAAAAGCAAATGGTTTAGCCCCGCCAAAGTATTTTTTTGATGGTATCACAGATTGTGACACCATGGTTTCTATTTCGTCCTCCGTCAGCTCAAACATAAAGTCTATTGGAAATCGTTCAATATTTCGCTTAACGGCTTGTTTCAATGCCCGTGTTTCAACTTCATAAAGAGCAGCCAGGTCTCTATCAAGAATGATAGGGGTTCCTCGTAAAGAAACAATCTTTCTCTCAATATTATCTGACAGGATAATTTTATTCATATCTGTAAAATATTGAAGGGTTATTAGCCACCGAGGGCACCGAAATATTTTAATGGATTAATGGCCACCGAGGGGCAGGCGCTGATTATCCCAACAGGGATCCCTTTGGGACACTAATTATATTTATCATTATTTTCGCGTAATTAGCGCAATTAGTAGTTTGATTATTTTTCATTGATAAAGCGTTCGTATTTTAGGGAAGTTTCCCCGAAGTTGACTAATAGTCCAAGTTTTATTTTGGTCGCTGAGAAGGACCTTTTAACTACCCCGATACGGTCGTACCTCCCTACGGGGCAGGCGAATTACGCTAATTATACTAATTATTTTTTTCTTAATTCGTTAAATCCG
>JAHIOG010000066.1 GCA_018895675.1 bacterium | reverse complement strand
TATTTCAGTACCAATAATTATCTCATATTAAAATCTTGCCCGAGGATATATTAAAGCAGAAAAACGCTCACCCTGAAGCAAAGGTTATCGTTCATCCTGAATGTACACCTCCCGTAATTCAGCTCGCGAACGAAGTTCTGTCTACGTCAGGGATGTGTAAGTATTCAAGATTATCAGATGCTAATGAGATAATTATTGGTACTGAAATAGGTTTGCTTTATAGATTGCGTAAGGAGAACCTCGGAAAGAAATTCTATCCCGCTTCGGAAAAAGCCATTTGTCCGAATATGAAACTGATTACATTAGAGAAAATTTTATGGTCACTTGAAGATATGAAGTACGAGGTAAAAGTTCACAGAGATATTCGAGTTAGAGCTATGAGGGCTGTCGATAGAATGATAGAGGTAATTTGAGGACGAGAAAATTTATTCAGCCCTTATCCCTTATCATTAATTTTTATTCTATATTCCACATACATAGTAAATATGAGATTGAGTTCGTCTGAGATTAATAACCGATTGGAGCCTTCTAAAGTGGTACATGAGCATAAACCAAAAATAAAAGATGATCACCTGCACGGTAATTCCAATGGTCATTATCGCAAATATTCTCACCGTGAGAAGGAAAAAGGGCGGTTGAAGTTTGTTATCTATATCACTGGAATTACTATGATTGTCGAGGTCATCGGTGGAGTTATTTCCGGAAGTTTAGCGTTGATTTCAGATGCAGGTCACATGTTTACTCATGCTTTTGCTCTTTCGATAAGTTTTGTAGCCATTGTATTAGCAAGCAAACCAGCGGATATACAAAAAACCTTTGGTTATTATCGAATTGAGATTATTGCAGCACTTTTCAATAGCATATCATTACTTTTCATAACCTGCTGGATCTTTTATGAAAGCTATCAGCGCATTATTCACCCACTGCCGATTAAAGTGACGGAGATGCTTATAGTCTCAACGGCTGGGTTAATTGTGAATATAGTATCGGCAATTATCCTTGTAGGAGTAAGGAAGGAAGATTTAAATGTGCGTTCTGCATTCATTCACATGATTGGCGATACGGCATCGTCTGTGGGAATCATTCTGGGAGCGGTGATTATTCTATATACCGGCTGGACATTAATTGATCCGATTTTGAGCGTCTTGATTGGGGTGGTTATCTTGATATGGGCGTGGAATTTGGCCCGTGAATCTCTACACATTTTGTTGGAGGCGGTTCCAAGGAAAGTAAACGTCGAGAAAGTCAAGGAAGAAATTCTGAAATTTGAGGGAGTTATGGAAATAGCCGATCTGCATGTATGGACCATTACATCCAATATGTATTCTCTTATGGCACATATTCGAGTGGAAGATGGGAGGATTTCCGAACGAAAAATCCTAATTGAAGATATCAATAAGATGCTGGATCACAAGTTTGATATTGTACATACAAGTCTTCAACTTGAGTCATAATTTAAAAAATATGGTTTATGAAAACTTAAAAACTAATCCGAAGCAAAAAGGAGTAATATGTTTACAAGAATAATTAACAATATACGATCAACTGTTAAATTCTCATTCGGATTGCTAATCATAGTTCAAGGGATTGCTAATGCACAATCCTTGATATTAAATGAAACAAACAAAACGCATATTATAAGGTTTAACGATCCAGAAATTATTCAGCTTCCTCAAGAGCCTTCTTTAGCCGATTATGAGCATTTTGCACTTCTGAATAATCCTGGCATCAAAGCTAAATATAATCGCTGGCAAGCCTCCATTAATAAAATAACAATTGTAAAAGCTCTTCCTTATCCAAGGATTACATTCGGTTATTTTTTGGAAAATATTGAGACCGCTGTAGGACCCCAGGAATATAAAATTGGACTTACTCAGATGATCCCCTGGTTCGGGAAACTTAAACTCCAAGGAGATATTCAAGCATTACGTGCAGAATCTGAATTCCAAAATCTAAAGAGTGCTGTCAATAATCTTTCCTATAGATTAAAGGACATTTATTATGACTATTATTACTTAGTACGTACTATTGACATTACCAAGCAAAACATAGATCTGGTTCAACATTGGGATGCTGTTGTACAGAACAAATACAAAACCGCTGTGGTTGGATATGGAGATCTGATCAAAACCCAAATTGAACTCATCAAGATGCAGGATGATCTTCAAACCCTGCAAGACAGGCAGTATCCACTTTTAGAAACTTTTCGAACGTTATTAAATATAGATAATTTGCAGTCCATTCATGTTCCTAAAACATTGAAATGTGATTCTCTAATACTTACACAATCTGAGGTGGAAACACTGATTCTGGAATATAATCCACATTTAAACCGGATGAAGCTGCAGAGAGATATCGGAGATCTGTCTATTCATCGAGCGAAGTTGAATTACTATCCCGATTTAGGATTCGGTGTCGATTATATAGCAACAGGGGAAAAATACACGAGTTCTGGTGGCCCCGTCATAGATAGCGGAAAGGACCCTCTTGTGTTTATGTTATCTTTAAGTGTTCCACTCTGGTGGGGGAAACAGAAAGCTGAAGTTAATGTGGCGAGAAATCTTAAACGGAACGCTGAAGAACAGATAAATGATATAGAAAACATTTTTAAGGCAGAACTTAGCAACATTCTATTTGAGATGGATGATGCCAGGCGAAAAGTGACTCTATATCGTGAACAACTGATCCCGAAAAGTATTGAGTCTCTCAGAGTCTCTGAGAAAGAATACATATCAGGGAAATCAGATTTTCTTAGTATGATTGATGCACAGCGTATGTACTTACAACTCTTTTTAGAACATGAGCGTTCGATAGTCCGGTATCAGAAAGCGCTTGCTAAACTCGAAAAATTAATTGGGAGAAAGATATGAACAAAATAACAATTTATTTTACAGATAAAATCAAAACCTTTGTTAACAATTTAAAAACGCTGCCCAAACTGGCATGGGTTCTAATAATAGCAGCATCTATTCTCGGTATTTTAATACGGGGCGTTTCATTCAAAGAAACGAAATATACAGAAAAAACCACTGAGCATATTCACATAGAGGAAACTCAGGTAGAATGGTGGACATGTTCTATGCATCCGCAGATCAAATTGCCCGAGCCAGGGCAGTGCCCGATTTGTTTCATGGATCTTATTCCATTAGAGACTTCCACTGCAACCGGTGGCCCACGAGAGTTGAAAATGTCGAATGCAGCCATGGCTCTGGCTGAAATCAAGACAACTATTGTTACTCGGGATGTAGCGCACGCTGAGATCAGGGTTTCCGGCAAAGTTGAATATGATGAGACAAAGTTGGGTACTATTACCGCCTGGGTTCCAGGCCGCTTAGAGCGTCTATTTGTTGATTATACAGGCATCTCTGTTAAGAAAGGTGAACATTTAGTTGAAATTTATAGCCCGGAGCTTTATTCCGCCCAGGAAGAGCTCATACAGACTTATAGTCTTGTATCTGTAAAAAAAGAACATAGGGGAATAGGTGACCAAACACTACAGGCAAATTTGGAGGCAGCCCGTGAAAAACTACGCCTTCTGGGTTTAAATCCTGAACAAATTCAATCCATTGAGAAGCGCGGAACCCCTTCCGAACGGATTACAATTTATAGTCCAATGTCAGGCGTAGTAATACATAAACATGCAGTTGAAGGGATGTATGTATCTACTGGGACAAACATTTACACCATTGCCGATTTGAGCCGGGTATGGGTGATCCTGGATGTATATGAATCCGATTTATACTGGTTGAACTATGGACAGAAAGTTGAATTTACCGTCGAAGCGTTACCTGGCGAAGTTTTTACCGGACAGGTTGCCTTTATTGACCCCTCTCTGGATACCGATACTCGCACAGTTAAAGTGAGACTGAACATTGCTAATCCGCAGGGCAAGCTAAAACCCGGGATGTTTGTCCGGGCTGTAATTCATGCTATGGTAGATTCGCATGGAAATACGGTTAATCCCGAATTAGCTGGTAAATGGGTAAGTCCCATGCATCCTGAGATAGTTAAGGATCATCCCGGTACTTGCGATATCTGTGAAATGCCTTTAGTCCCAGCGGAAAAGTTAGGAATAGTAAAAATGCCAGCCCACAACGAACTACCCCTTCTTATTCCTGCCAGTGCAGTATTGCTAACTGGAAAACGCGCCGTCGTTTATGTTAAGGTTCCCGAAGCTGAGGAACCCACCTTTGAGGGTCGGGAAGTGCAATTGGGAGTACGCGCAGGAGATTATTACATAGTTAAAGCCGGTCTAAGAGAAGGCGAAGAAGTTGTCACAAATGGTAATTTTAAAATCGACAGCGCCATGCAACTGAGTTCTAAACCGAGCATGATGAACCCGAAAGGCAGACCATCTTCGACCGGACCTGAACACCCTACCGACACAGTATCCTCTAATTACAATAAAGCAGAATCAAAATCCCCAAGTCCCGGAATCCGTAACAGAGAGATCCTGGAAATTCTCGAGCCTATTTACTCAATCTATTTTTCAGCGCAAAGTGCACTAGCTAACGACGATTTTACTGGAGCTCAGGAGTATATAACACGTTTACGTCAATCTTTCAGGGATGTTGACCTCTCATCCCTTGAATTTGATAAAAACTCACAGAAGAAATGGAAAACAATCAGCAAGACTATACAGAAATCCACAAAGCATGTCAAGCACTGGTCATCGGTCAAAGATATGCGACCAGCTTTTGAACAAGTCAGCAATTCCGTGCTTGAGATGGAGAAATGGTTTGGTCATGCGGGCACTGACACGCTGTACGAAGTATTTTGTCCCATGGCATTTGATAACCAGGGTGCTACCTGGTTGCAAAAAGAAAAGGAAGTAAAAAACCCTTTTTTCGGCTCGAAGATGCTGCGTTGCGGAGAAATAAAATCTGAGATGAAACCAGTTAGTATGACTGTGTACAATATGGAGCATGAAAGTCATGAATAACGAACCACGATTATCTTTTTTAGATAAAATAATCAAATATTGTCTTGAGAACAAATTGATCATTTCTCTGGTCCTGGTGGCTATTGTAATATGGGGTATTATGGTCGCACCCTTTGACTGGAATATTCCCGGAATCCCGCGCGATCCGGTTCCGGTGGACGCTATTCCCGACATCGGTGAAAACCAACAGATCGTGTTCACGAAATGGATGGGACGTTCTCCTCAAGATGTTGAGGACCAGATTAGTTATCCATTGACTGTCGCCCTGCTCGGGATTCCGGAAGTAAAAACTATTCGATCCTACTCTATGTTCGGCTTCTCGACCATCTACATTATTTTTAAAGAGAAGGCTGATTTTTACTGGACACGCAGTAGAATTCTGGAAAAACTGAATTCACTGCCATCAGGAATTTTACCTCCTGGAGTTCAACCAGCATTAGGACCGGATGCCACTGCTATAGGACAGGTATTCTGGTATACACTGGAAGGTCGAGACGAAAAAGGAAATCCCACCGGTGGCTGGGATTTACAGGAATTAAGGTCAACCCAGGATTGGTATGTTCGCTACGCTCTTCAATCTGCCGATGGTGTGGCAGAAGTAGCCTCTATTGGCGGATATATCAAAGAATATCAGATCGACGTAGAACCGGCTGCTATGCGGGAACACGGTGTCAAGCTATCTGATATTTTCAATGCAGTTCGAAACTCAAATGTAGATGTTGGCGCACGAACGATTGAAGTCAATCGCGTTGAATACATTGTGCGGGGAATTGGTTTCATTAAGAACCTCCACGATATTGAGTTTACGGTAGTTAAGACTACAAAGAATGTTCCTATTTATATCAAGGACGTAGCCAATGTTACACTGGGACCTGCACTGCGGCGTGGCGTGCTGGATAAGGAGGGCGCTGAAGTAGTTGGTGGGATCGTAGTTGTCCGGTTCGGGGAGAATCCACTGGCAACTATCAAGAATATAAAGAAGAAAATTGCAGAAATTAGCCCTGGACTTCCATCCAGGGTACTACCTGATGGACGTATATCACAGGTAACAATTGTTCCTTTTTACGACCGGACAGGACTGATTTACGAGACTTTAGGTACATTAAATAGTGCTCTACGGGATCAGATATTGGTTACCATGATTGTAATCATTATAATGGTGATGCACTTAAAAACATCTCTACTCATAACTGGTTTGTTACCTTTAACTGTCTTGATGGTTTTCATCGGAATGAAGTTGTTTGGCATAGATGCCAATATTGTTGCCCTGTCCGGAATCGCAATCGCCATTGGAACAATTGTGGATATGGGTATCGTTGTTTCAGAAAATATGCTGCGTCATCTCAATGAAGCAGATGAGAAGGATAACAAACTCAATGTCTTATTCCGTGCTGCGTCGGAAGTCGGCAGCGCAGTTCTCACGGCCGTATCAACAACCGTAGTGAGTTTCTTACCTGTTTTCACTATGGAAGCCGCTGAAGGTAAACTATTCAAACCTTTAGCATATACTAAAACCTTTGCCTTAATTGCCTCAGTCATATTTGCTCTAAC
>JAHIOG010000646.1 GCA_018895675.1 bacterium | reverse complement strand
TCTTACCGGCATCGATAAGCTCTTTGGGTACTTTTGTTGCGGAGCGGACCAATACCGAATCATAATCCTCAATTGCTTTAATTAGTTCATTTGGTTCGTAGAATTGTATGTCGAAATCAATCCCGTTGTTCTCCAGGATTTTCTGCCCTTTGGGGCTAAGTCCGTCGGTGATTAATACTTTCATTTTACTCTCTCCTTTTACCACTAAGTCACAAAGACACGAAGTTTAATTAATTTTAATTTTTTGCAATTTATAAAAGTTTTGTCCTATGTAACGATATTCGTTGATTTTGCAAAAATATTAACCGCTCCTTTCCCGCAGGGACTCCCGGTGGAGAAATCCCCTTCCGGCAGCTGCCGGAGGAAAAAGGGGAGGTTACAAACTTTAATTATAGGATATTTCTTTTGTCTCAAGGAGACCTCCGGTGAGGCAATTTAGTATAACCCTTTGTGTCTTAGTGTCTTTGTGGCTATTAGTATTTTACATTTTTGCAATCTCTTTATCGAGAACATCCAGCAATTCCTTCAGTACATCCACTGTCCGGTCAGCCATATGAGCAATGCGGAAAGTCTTTTCTTTCAAGTCGCCGTAACCGTTGGAGATCATATACCCCAGTTCACCGATCCGTTTATTTAAATCGGCGACTGAGATGCCTTTTGTATTATTGATGGTGGTCAGCGTGTTGGATTCATATCCTTTAGCGGCAAACTGTTCGAAGTGTTCATTTGCCCAGGCGCGGGTGATCTTTGCCATTTCCAGGTGTCGGGCATAACGGTTTTCTAAACCTTCTTCATTCAGAATGTAATCCAACTGCTTGTCCAGTGCGAACATATGTGACAGCGACGGAGTTGACGGATACTGATAGGCTTTTTTCTGCATGTAATCGTATAGGGCGATAACGTCGAGATAAATTCCGCGGAATTCCACTTTACGCCCCTGATCAATGGCTTTTTGGGTGATCGAACAAACCGACAGTCCCGGAGGAAGACCAAGAGCTTTCTGGGTACTGGTGATGCAAACATCGACGCCCAGTTTATCGACTTCGATCCTGACGCCAGCCATAGACGAAACCGCATCCATCAGCCAGAGAACGTCGGGGTATTTTTTGCGGATTTCGGCAATTTCCTCTACCGGATTCATGACACCGGTGGATGTTTCGTTATGAGTGATGGTGAAGACGTCATATTTACCGGTGGAGAGGTATTCATCTACGATTTCCGGCAGAGTAGGTTGACCCCATTCGGCTTCAACTTTATCTACGGGAACGTTGTTTGATTTTGCCAGTTTTGCCCAGCGGTTTCCAAATGCGCCAATGGAAAAGACGATAGCCCGTTTGGTTGTTAACGAGCGAATAGATCCTTCCATTAATCCGGTACCGGATGTTGTGGATAACAAAATCGGATTATCCGTGTAGAACACTTTCTGCAGATTTTTACAAATTCTTTCACCTAATGCTGAAGCGTCTTTGGTTCGGTGACCAATCATAGGAGCCGACATGGCTTCCAATATTTCCGGACGCACGTCAACCGGTCCGGGGATAAACAATTTTTTGTGCATATTTCCTCCTTACGAAATTGATTTAATATAATATCTCATCAGAGAATTACCCTGCAATTTCTCTACCAATTTTTAAGCATCTTTTTTTTACCCGTTTAACTTTCAGAAGATGTTAGTTAGTTCATGATCCTCTTAATGATGACGTAATGGTGTTTATTCTTCTTTTTACACGGCAGCCATTCGGTGAATATAAAGAAAAAATGTTTCTTATTTCCTGCAAAAGAGCGCTTAACCGATTTTCAATTTTAGGAAATCGAAGAGATTTCCGCAGGGCTTGGATCATCATATTGTTTTCTCAAAAGTAAAAATAATTGGCAATGAAAAAATACAATTAAACGCCCGGAATTTACAGATCATCGTCGGGCGTTGACAATTAACGGAGCTAGTGGCATGAGTTTTGACAATCCATATTCGGAATAATCATCGGGTAATGACACATTCAAATTCCGGTGTGAAATCCAAATTCACAATCAATAAAGCACGAAAGGAAAGTCATGGATCCAAAGACAACTGAGTGGAGCAAATTGGATTTTAGTTACCGATACGTTCCCTATCGCTTTCACGCACACTGGCAAGATGGAGCCTGGGATTCGGGCAAACTGGTGACTGAAAACAAGTTATTGATTGATGAAGGGGCTGTGTGTCTGCATTATGGGCAGCAGATTTTCGAAGGGATGAAGGCTCAGCGCTCCAAAGACGGGCGTATTTGGCTTTTCCGACCAAAAGAAAACGCCCGGCGTTTCCGGGATTCAGCCCGGCGTATATTGATGCCGGAAATTCCGGAAGAACTGTTTATTCGCGGTATCAAGGAAACCGTTATGGCCAACGAAGAATATGTACCGCCATACGGAACAGGCGCATCTTTATATATCCGCCCCTTTATGCTCGGCGTTGGTGAAAATCTGGGCGTTAGACCCGCTCCGGAATACCTCTTTATAGTATTTGTAACTCCTGTTGGACCCTATTTTAAAACTGGTTTTAAAACGATCAGTCTCAAAGTGGAGACATATTTTGATCGCGCTGCAGCCCATGGAATTGGAGCGGCAAAAGCAGGCGGCAACTATTCCGCTTCGCTGCTTCCTCTGAAGCAGGCAAGAGAAGAAGGATTTAATGACGTCGTATATCTTGATTCTGTGGAACATAAATATTTTGAAGAGTCCGGCGTAGCCAATATCTTTTTTGCTTTTAAAAATGGCGCTCTTGCTACGCCGAAGTCTGATGCTATTTTAAACAGTATTACTCGTCGATCTCTGGTACAGATTGCCCGTGAAGATTTCGGTTATACTGTGGAAGAGCGTCAAATAAGTGTCGCTGAAATCGAGGATTTTGTTGAAGCCGGCGCCTGCGGTACTGCTGCGGTCGTTACGCCAGTAGGAAGTCTCGGTTATAAGGGTAAAACATATAAATTTTATGCCGATGGAAAAGAACCCGGTCCAATTACAACGAAGCTTTATAAGCAGCTGACGGCATTGCAGGTGGGTGACATGGAAGATACCCGCGGATGGCTGGAAGAGGTAAAGTAAGACCTTCCGATTATGTTGGAATTTAGATGACCATCCGTATGCCGTTAATAATACAGGAATCGAGGATATCATGGTAATGGATAATTTTAAATGGGAAGATCTTGATAAAGACGGGATGACATATCTGATGTCCCATAGAAAAGAGGTGTTTAAAAGTTACCAGAAAATGGTTGGTATTTTGGGAAACCATCTGGACGAAAAGACCCGGCAGCTGATCATGCTGGCGATTCAGGTCAACAGCCCGTCGCCCGAAGCGATCAAGATTATCATACCAAAAGCCATTCGCGCCGGAGCGAACCGGGATGAAATTATCGACACCTTGATTCTCACGATTCCGGTGGTAGGATTATCGACAGTTTTGAAAATGTTATCCTTCGTGCTGAAGGAATTGGAATCCATCGAGAAGGCTTATGGGAACCTGCGCTGATTCTCAGTTGTGAGAATAAGGAGAAAGCGCGCTTAAGGCGACAGATTTAAAAAAGGGAAAATTGTTTTCCCAAGACAATATGAGAGTTTAATGCCGATATCAAAACGCATTGCCGAAAGCATAACCCGGTCCTCCTGGATCCGCAAGATGTTTGAAACAGGAATCATTCTGAAGAAGCAGTACGGGGCAGAGAATGTCTATGATTTCTCATTGGGGAATCCCGACCTGCCGTCTCCAGCCCGGTTTGATAATATCCTCCTAAAAGAAGCCCGAAAATCCGGCGCTTTTGTGCATGGTTACATGCCCAATGCCGGTTACCCGGAAACCAGAACCGCCATCGCTGAAATGTTATCGCGAGATAGCGGTTTGCCCTTCACCGATCAGAATATTGTAATGACTTGCGGCGCTGCCGGTGCGATCAATGTGTTCTTGAAATCAGTGCTTGATCCCGGCGATGAGGTAGTAGTCATTGCCCCGTACTTTGTCGAATATGATTTCTATATTGAAAATCACGGGGGCGTAAAAATTGTATCCAATACAAGCAGTGAGCTACTTCCTGATCTGGATGACCTGGAGCGGAAAATCGGAAAGAAAACCAAAGCACTGATAATAAACACACCAAACAATCCGTCCGGACGCGTGTATTCCAAACAACTTTTACACGATTTGGGCGCCCTGCTTCAGCGCAAAAGCAACCAATATGGTCGGGCTATTTATCTTTTAGCTGATGAACCGTATAAAAAGATCATCTTTGACGGCAATTCCTATATTTCACCGATACGTTTTTATCGTAATACAATTCTTGCCACATCCTTTTCAAAAGATTTATCCCTGGCGGGAGAACGGATCGGATTCCTTGCGGTCAGTCCTTTAATCGAAGATGGGAAAGATATCATCAATGCGGCGACTTTTTGCAACCGGATTTTGGGATTTATCAATGCAAATGCGCTGATGCAGCGAGTGGTAAAGCAGGTTCTCGACGCCGGAGTAGATGTTGGTGTTTATCAACAACGCAGAGATCTTCTATATCAAGCTCTTGTTGAAATCGGATATGACGTCATTAAGCCGGAAGGAACATTTTATATGTTTCCCCGCAGCCCGATCCCTGATGATATCGCGTTCGTTGAGGCATTGCAGGATAAATTGATTTTAACGACACCGGGGAGTGGTTTTCACCGACCGGGACATTTCCGAATTGCTTTTTGTGTATCCGAAGATGTAATCCGGCGAGCCTTGAAAGGATTTGAGGAGACGTTTCAACAATTTGCGTAATAAGATCAATATAACATTTTATAAATGGAGCAAATTATGGTAACATCAAAAAGCCGAGGACATCTGGTAATCGATACAGAAGAGTGCAAAGGATGCGAACTTTGCGTTGAAGCCTGTCCTTCCAGTGTGTTGTATTTATCGGACGAATTTAACACTCACGGGTATCATCCAGCCGTTTACAAAGGAGAAGGGTGCACCGGCTGCGGTATCTGTTTTTATGCCTGCCCGGAACCCGGCGCTATGACCGTTTATAAACGGTGGGACCTGATGACCGATACCGCCGAATGTCCCCGTTGTGGCGGCGAATATAAAGTATTTCATACAGATGAGAAGCCGGAATATCTTGTCTGTACCAACTGTTTGAAACCCATTCAGAAAAAAGTAATTTCCATTAGATAGAGAGCGAGGTTTGTATGGCAAAGCAATTTTTAAAAGGGAATGAAGCGGTTGTAAAGGGCGCTATTCTTGCCGGATGCCGGGCGTATTACGGCTATCCGATCACTCCGGCGAGCGAAATTGCCCATGCAGCGGCTATGTATATGCCAATTTGCGGCGGTACTTTTATACAAGCCGAGAGTGAAGTGGCGGCAATCAATATGGTTTATGGCGCCGCCTCAGCCGGCGAACGTGTCATGACCGCTTCGTCCGGTCCCGGCATCAGCCTGAAACAGGAAGGCGTATCCTATTGTGCCGGTTCCGAACTACCCTGCGTGATTGTGGATATTGTTCGTGGCGGTCCCGGATTGGGTAATATTGCCCCGGAGCAGAGTGATTACAATCAGGTTGTCAAAGGCGGCGGACACGGTAATTATAAAGTCATTGTGCTGGCTCCGAATTCCGTGCAGGAAATGTGTGATTTAGGTATGCTGGCATTTGATCTTGCCGATAAATATCGCAATCCGGTTTACGTTCTGACCGACGGCTTCATCGGACAGATGATGGAACCGGTGGAATTTCCTGAGCCTATTGAGAAGATTCCGGAGAAATCCTGGGTCGTCAAAGGCACCGACGAAACGTCCAATAATCTGATCACTTCCATCGAACTCGATCCCGACGATCTGGAGCGTCACAATCAGAAATTGCAGCAGAAATATGCGATTGTGAAAGAACAGGAGCAGCGTGCCGAGGAATACCGTACCGACGATGCTGAAATTATTCTGATTGGATATGGCATTGTTTCACGGATTCTGCAGACTGTTGTTGACAAACTTCGTGAGGAAGGCGTCAAAGCCGGAATGTTGAGACCAATAACATTATTTCCTTTTCCGACAAAGAGCATGACAAAATTAGCCAAATCCGCCAAATTCTTTCTGACGGTGGAAATGAGTAACGGTCAATTGGTTGATGATGTCCGGCTTATAATCGAAGGGAAAATTCCCGTTTACCTGTACAATCGCATGGGGGGTAATGTGCCATCCATAAAGGAAATTCATGATGAAGTAATGAAACTGATGAGGTTATCATGAATAATATATTGAAAAAATCATCGTCTTTTTATGATGTTTATGAACGCCGTCCGGGAGCCGACAAACTTACCACAACCTATTGCCCGGGCTGCGGTCATGGTGTTCTGCATAAATTAATTGCCGAAGCGCTTGACGATTTCGGCGTTCGCGACAAGACAATCTTCATCAGTCCGGTAGGATGCAGTGTGTTCGCATTTTACTATTTTCATACCGGCAATGTTCAGGTAGCTCATGGAAGAGCTCCGGCAGTTGCCACCGGAATTAAACGCGCTCATCCGCACAGTGTAGTAATCAGTTACCAGGGTGACGGCGATCTTGCCGCCATTGGAATAGCGGAAATCATGCATGCGGCAAACCGCGGTGAAGGCATAACTGTATTCTTCGTCAATAATGCCATCTATGGCATGACCGGCGGACAGATGGCTCCAACGACGCTGATCGGTCAGAAAACGATGACCACACCCCGCGGAAGAACGGTTAAAAATGAAGGGTTTCCAATTTGTATGAGCGAAATTATTGCGACGCTGAAAGCGCCCGTGTTTGTCGAGCGCGTCATGATTGGCGATACTAAATCCACGATGCATACTCGACAGACCGTCCGGAAAGCCCTGAAACTTCAGATCGAAAAGAACGCATTTACTTTTATCGAAGTACTTGCAGCCTGTCCTTCCAATATGAAAATGACGCCCAGCCGTTCCAAACAGTGGGTCAAAGAAGTCCTGGCAGATAACTTTCCTCTTGGAGTCAAGAAAGATATTTCGGAGGAATTTGAACCAAAAGATTTATCTCGCGTGGTAGTGAAAAATTCTGAGTTGCATGATGCGCTGAATCTGGAAACAGCTAAAGTGGATTCCGAAAAAATTGCACCTTACCGGGAAAAGATGATCAATGAAGAAATCAAGGTCGCCGGTTTCGGGGGACAAGGTGTGCTGAGTCTCGGCACCGTATTATCGGAGATGGGTATGCGCCATAATTATGAGGTCAGCTGGCTGCCGTCCTATGGTCCGGAAATGCGCGGCGGAACCGCTAATTGCAGTGTGAAAATTTCCAAGAAGAAAATCGGCTCTCCACTGGTAGCGAATCCGACAGTCTTAATCGCCATGAACCGTCCGTCCCTGGATAAGTTTGAACATGACGTTATATCCGGGGGGTTAATCGTCTATGATGATTCATTGATTGATCGTAAACCAGTACGTGATGACGTTGAAGTAATTGCAATTCCGGCGACAAAACTGGCCGATGATCTGGGCAATACCAAAGCCGCCAATATGGTGATTGTCGGAGCTCTGATTGAGTACAAAGACCTGATGTCTCAGGAAGTTGTTCTGGAATCCCTGGGCGACGTCCTGAAACGAAAAAATTTGGTTGAACTGAACCAGAAAGCAATCATCCGGGGAGCGGAGTTTATCAAAAACCTTAAGAAATAATCTCAATACCTTTATTTGACGAAAATACTTTCCTGCCTTCGGGTGGGGAAGGATTTTCCCTTACGGTACCGCCAAAAATGACAATATAATCCTACATTTTCTCACTACAAATCACCTTTGGAATTGGTGGTTTTTCAACCATCCTACTCTGAAGATGCAGTACCTCATATAAACTATGTCTTGTAAAGATTTCAGATAGTTTCTTGATCAATGCTATTCCAGACATTTTATTTCGTCTAATTCGGTTTAATTCTTCAAGTATTGCAATTCGGTTAACCTTTTTATACACTCTCTCAAATAATTCAATCTGAGATTTTAAATCTTCATTATCCGTGTCAGCATAAATTTGTTTCAATTCTTTAATGAGATAACGCTGTGATTCGGTCAAGCTGATGATATGTTTTTGCTCAAGGTATCGTTCAACCACTTCTTTAATGAATTGCTTCTTAATTTTATTTACAACCTTTGGATAAATCGCAGGTATCAGCTTGGGAGTTTTTCCAATTTGGTTTTTCAACTTTGCCAATATCTCAGTAATTTCTCTGGTTAGTATCGTACCATTTTCATCTACCAGATATAACTGGTTATATCTATCGGCCTGACAAAAAATGAAATATTCTTTGCCATCATCTGAAACAACAGATCGCAGACCATCACGGAGATTTGCGATTCGATTATATTCATCAGGATTTTCCTGTTGTAGTTGTCTAAGTTCTTCTTCCGCTTCATTAAAGCTTATACTTTCTTTTTCAAACGCTTTTTCAAAAAGAGATAACTGTTTTAATTCTCTTTCATAAATGGCATACATTGCTTCATGATTGATCTGCTCTGTATTGTCTAATATAACTGAGTCCTCGCCTATAGTATCATGGATTTCCTGAATTCTTTGGTGAACGACCTGGTGTAAATTCAAATTTTTATCTAAATCTGTCTCAGGTAAGAAATTAAAACCAAAGATCTGATCATACTCTGTCCCGATACGATCAATCCTGCCGAATCTCTGAATAAGTTTTACCGGGTTCCAATGCAGATCATAGTTGATTACTTTATCACAGTCCTGCAGATTTAATCCTTCTGATAAAACGTCTGTTGCCACAAGAGTTTGGATTTCGACCTCTCCCCGTCTGAATACATGCTTATTGGCAATAGGTGCAAAGCGATTAACTAATGCCTGCTTATTCTCTATTTGAGTGGAGGCTTTTTTAATATCAAGTGCATTACTGGGATTAATGTTATCATAGATATAATCCACCGTTTCCGCGGACTCAGAAAAGATAAGCACTTTTCCCTGGTTTAATGGTTGTTCATTTAATATTTTTTTAAGTGTCTGCAGCTTCATATCTCGTTTCGGCGGAATTTCCTGCTCATTAACCTTTTCCATAATTGATTTTAAAACCTGAAGATCGTGATTGACATGTATTATTAACCGCTCTATATCAAAATCCTCGACACTGTATTGGGTACTGACTTCACGTAAAGATCGGATTAATTCCTCCTCGCTATATTGATCCGAACCATAAAGAATTTTTTGCGCTTCTTCGCCAGCCGGGATTATTCCATTCTCGATACTAAGTCCAAACGCTTCATGTATTTTTATCAACCTACCAATGGTCATCCTAAAAGCATAAACGCTGCTTTCAAAGCGTTTAAAGAGTAAAATCCTCATTAAACCACGTAAATTTGCTCCTGCCCGGTGAAGTTCATTGTAAGGTTTA
>JAHIOG010000645.1 GCA_018895675.1 bacterium | reverse complement strand
AATCGCAAGCACTAATAAAGTAACTTTTCGCATAGCTTTTCTCCTTCTTTTTGGGTTAAACATTCAATTGATTAATTTTCATTCTTTTCTTAATAAACTAAAACATTATAGATATTGAGAAATGTTCATTTTTATTAAAATATTCATGTGTTTGATATGCATAGTCAACACATAGTATCATATTTCCAAGAATGGAATACCGAATTCCGCCTCCAATTGAAATATTTGGAGTAATTGAATCCACAAATAAATTAGCGACACCGGAGCGCAGATAAAGCATTTTATTTAGCAAAGCTATTTCAAGTCCTGTATTTATCCGTGAATAATTATCGCTGGGATAGAGCCCGTCTATTTCAAGAGTAACTTGATTCCTTTCCGAATTAATTATATCCCATGCCACTCCTATGGTCATATTTAACGGTATTTCGAACTTATCAGTTGTATAATAGGCATTGATCATATCATTGTTACCGCTATTCATGGGATCCGGATCGACTGTTGCCAAGAGGTCCTCTCCTGTCATTTGCATCTTTGTCCCGAAGTTGTTAATTGAAAAACCAAGACAAATTCCTTTCCATGGTGTTGAATAGCGACCTCCAATGTCAAGAGCTATTCCCGTAGCAGATGAATGGTAAATATTTTCAACGATATATTTAATATTGGCTCCCAAGGAAAAATCAACAGTCAATTTTCTTGCAAAAGCTAACCCAATTGCATAACTGCTGACTGCAAAATGCTCCCCTGTGCCTTCCTGATATCTTTCTGTAGTCACTTCCATCGGTTCAGTCTGAAAAAATGTTGCGTTTATTCCAAAAGTTCCGATATTTCCATAAGGGAGTACAACAGCCATATAGTTAAAACTTATATCTTCAAACCATTTCGTATAACTGAAATGAGCTGCGATTCTATCCAGACCGGAAATAGTCGATGGATTCCAGAATAGAGTCGATGCATCATTAAATCCGGTAACAGCTGCTTGACCTCTGCCTGTTCCCCAGGCGTCAACAGGTACACTTAAAAACTTGGCTGACGAGGTGCCTACCTTTGACACAGATTGGGCCAGTAATATATTCCCAATCAAAAGAATAGCTATAAATATCATTTTCTTCATCGTCTCACCTATTTAATGACAGCAAACTTGCCGGTTTGCACTGAATTCGTTAATAAATCTTCTACATGAAAAAGATAAAGTCCATAAGAAATGGAAAGATTATCTTTTGAGAGTAAATCCCATTCAGCAGTACCGTTATCTATCAAATTATGCACTTCAAATTGATCAACAATTTCTCCGGCAATATTAAATATTGTAATTTCGCAGTCCTTTGGAATGTGATTAAAATGAATTACTCTTGGGCCACGCCCTGAATCATAGGGATTTTTGGCTTCCCATGTATTAGCTGCTATATAAGGATTTGGTACAACTTTTATTTTCTTCATTTCCTTTTTCACATTATCTTTTTGAATTTCCGGGCCAAAGACAGTAAACTTATAAACATCATCTTTCAAAAACGGCTTTTTAATAATAATATCCAATTCATCTCCGGCTTGCGGATGGCGTTTGAGCGAATCCTCAACAAGATGTTTTAATTTTAGCTGCCAGGTAGGCGCCAGAATTGTATCTCCATTATCTTCAATCTTCTCTTCTAAAAAGATAATAATATCTGTTTCTTTAATATTTGAAGTGTATTTTCCTTCTCCGCCGGTTGTATCCAGTTCCCAAAATGCAAATTTAATTTCCCGATTTTCAGATATATTCCTGACCTTAAAATTTACATCTCTTTCTTCAAGTTGAATCATCCCGCCAAATACACTCATTAACTCACTTCTGCCAAATCCAACATCACCAAAGGCAACATGATAATCCGACGGCTTTCTATATCCTACACTGTTAATATCTTCCCATCTCCAGATAATCGGGCTAAAGATTGTACTATCATTCCATTTTGTTTCTTCTTTATTCATTTCAATAACTAATTCCAAAGAAAAAGAAATTTGGAAGCCTTGCATTACCAAGTGCTCATCTTGAATATTAACTTGTTTAGATTTGTAAATAAGTGTATCCGGTAAATCAGGACTAGTGATATTAAAAAGAGAAAAGTTATTAGTTGTTAACGTATCTTCATATATTGATTTAGAGGCTTTTAAAAGAGTATCTTCAAAAGTTATTTTATAAACATCTCTATCTTGAACGGCTAAAGGATCAATTATGTCAACCCTCAGTTTACTTGAGCTGGAACCAGCTACATGGTCAATATTAACTTCTGATT
>JAHIOG010000065.1 GCA_018895675.1 bacterium | reverse complement strand
TAAGAATGTTATTGTTATTTTAGAAATTAAAAATAGTAATGTTATTATTTCTTTTGATCAAAGTGTCGAGAGAATTACTTTCGTTTAAATCAGGTAATATTTTTTTAAACTGCTGCTCATTTCTTAGTGTATTAAATTTATATTGCGGGTGAACTTCTGCTTTCGTTCCCGAAAATAAAAATAGTGTTGATAATAATCCAAAGAGTAATAAACGATTCATTATTTAATCAAAAACCTTTGCAAATTATATCCCACATTATAAAATTGTCAATTCTCCGATAAAAATTTCACTTTGAAATATTCTATTCGTGTCAGCCAGATAAACGCCGATACAATAGCGTCTAACAGGACACTTTAATGACAAGTGTCGTCCGAAATGTGTCTTAAAAACCGAATGAGGTTCAACCTCCTCAGTAATTCCACCTATAAAAATATGTATTTTCGGCATTCATTTTCCCCGAATATTAACGGATTATATGATAAAAAGAGGATAATACCAACTAAAATATCTAAAGGATAAAAATTAATCAGGTGATAAAATCTATTATGATCAAATTCAGATTATAATGTGAGACAAGTCACGATTTTTTAAAGTTCGCCAGGTTTAACATTAACTAATAATAGACGTGGTATCGAAGAGAAACATGTTAATTTCCACCGGATATAAAAGAATGACTTTCGAGGGTTTTATGAGAACAAAATGTCCTAAATTTTTATTGCAAAAAGTCATTACATACGATAAATTGCCTAACAAGAGAGTTTAAGTATCAGGACAATAAAACATCATACTACCATTTTTTTATATTTTAGAGAGTTTGATAGGAGCGCTAAATGAAAATCAGGTTTTGGGGAGTCAGAGGATCTATTCCAACTCCACCGACAAGCGATCAAATAAAGAATAAAATAAGAAAATTTGCTCAACGAATAGTTGAAGAAAATATTAGCGACCAACACAAGATTGATGCGCTAATTGACACACTGATCCCGGTCGAAGCAGGTTTGATCGGCGGCAATACTTCCTGTGTGGAAGTACGCGCAGATGACAAATTAATAATTCTCGATATGGGATCAGGACTGAAAAACCTGGGAAATTACATCGTGAAACATGATCAAAATACAAATGGTCTGGAAATTCACATATTTTTAAGCCACACTCACTGGGATCATATACTTGGTTTTCCTTTCTTTGCCCCGGCCTTTTTTCCCAATAATAAAATCTTTTTCTATGGCGGACACCCGAACATCAAGGAACGTCTTGAAACACAACAGGATTTTCGGTTTTTCCCTGTCGCTCTTCATCAAATGAAAGCGAAAAAGGAATTTATCCAGTTGAAGCATCGAACCGGTGTGGAAATCGGGAATGTGACTGTTAAGAATTATCCTCTTTACCATCCGGGTGGATCTTTCGGTTATCGGGTGGAGTGTGGAGGAAAATCCTTTGTATATGCAACAGATTCAGAGTATAAAGACCTTTCAAAGGGAAATATTAATAAATATGTTGAATTCTTCAAAAACACTGATTTACTCATATTTGACGCCCAATATACATTTGAAGAGGCCATCCATAAAGAGGATTGGGGACACAGTTCCGCTCTTGTCGGGATTGATTTTTCAATACAGGCAAATGTCAAACGGATGGCTATCTTTCATCATGAACCGGAACGCGACGATTTTGAAGTCGATGAAATATTGCAAAAATCCATCAACTATAAAAAAATCAATTATCCTGATGCCGATTTAAAAATATTTCTGGCTACCGAAGGTTTGGAAATACAGTTATAAGCACTTTTTGATATTTCAATTAATATGAACAAGCAAATAGATTTACAAATACACAATAAAATTCCTGAAATAGAACGTGTTTGTGAGTCTATCGCTGAATTTTGTCGGGAACATTCAATTTCTGATAAGATCATTTTTTCTTTACATCTTGCGTTAGATGAGATTCTTACGAATATTATTTCGTATGGATATTGTGATAAAAACGATCATGTGATAGATATACGCTATTCCTTGCAAAATGATTATTTAACCCTTGAAATAGAGGATGATAGTAATCCATACGATCCAGCCAACGCACCCACTCCTGACGTTAATGCATGTCTTGAAGATCGAAAAATCGGCGGTTTGGGAATCTACCTCATAAAAAGTATGATGGATGAAATAAAATACAGTACTAAAAATGGGAAAAATAAATTAATTTTAACTAAGAAATGTCAGTTTTCTTAAATAACAAGTTGAAGAAAGGATAGCAATGCAGGTTAATATCGAAAAAATTGAAAATATTTATATCTTTTCACTTGAGGGGAATTTAGATTCGAATACGTCTGGTAATTTAGAAAAAAAACTAATTCCGGCAATCGATCAAAACAATACGAAATTCATCCTCGATTTCTCGAAATTACATTATATCAGCAGCGCCGGATTACGCGTACTTTTGGGAGCAGCCAAAAAATTGAATCAGTTCAGGGGAAAACTTATCCTCTGTTCCGTTAAAAGTGACATCAAAGAAGTATTTGAAATTGCAGGTCTCTTATCAATCTTCCCGATGTGCGACGATCCGGAAACGGCAGCGCGCAAGATATTAGAGTAACTATATATTATCGCGGGTTTTACTGCCTAACCTGGACAAGCCAGAACCAAAAAAGAAAAATATTTATAAACGGTAGAGTAGAGACAGAATCACAAGAGTTAGGTTGAGGTTTGTTTTCTCTGTTTCTGGTTGGTTTCCCACCAGTGCCACAATATTTCAACCTTATCGGTATCATCTGTCCCCCTCGTCAAACCGTACGTGCGGTTTTCCCGCATACGGCTTTCCGATGTTATTCATCGTAAGGCATGCGCCGTTACCCATTCTTT
>JAHIOG010000644.1 GCA_018895675.1 bacterium | reverse complement strand
TTTTGAAAATAACCAAAATCTAACAAAACTCAAATTTCAAGACATTATAAGGCAAATCTATCAAAAGACAAGTAGAGATGTGCTCGACTTTTATCTGATTATCTATAATGCCGAAGTTAACATTATTTCTTTTGATTATATAACTGGATTCAGATTTAAAACAAAAGGAATGGATATATTCAAAATAGAGAAATATTTAAATGATAATTTTTTTGATTTGTATATCAAGGCTAAGAAAAAGTACATAGGTCAACTTAAAGATGATTATTTCTCTTCACTAATAAACACAAAGAATAAGCCGCTGGATAATTTACTTTACCGTTTTCGATCTCAAATATTTGATTATGTATATCGAGCGAATTATAACAGTCTCAATGTTAACTGTCTTTTTGATATATATATGACATCATTGGCCAGAAAACTAAAGGATTTTTATGATCCCGAAAATTCTGAGTCTAGGTTGAAAAAAAATATCACTCTAATGATAGAATCTTTTTATGAACTTAATAAATATTTTGGAGGTGATTTCATGGAGACAATTGATCGTATTAAACAAGAGAAAAAAGTAAGAGATGCTGAGAGTTTTGCTTACTTTGCCGGACAATGTGTTTATTATCTTCTTAGCCAATCGGAATCCTCAGCCAAAACACACGCTATGGTAGAACCGTTTATCAATATCAGAAATCTTCAGGTGTTTCGATTGAAATTAGAGGAACTTTTTAAGGCATATAAACACAAGATCAGTTTGAATAACCGCTGTTTCAATTCGATCTTTTCTGACATCTGGGCATTTCTTGCCACAAACAGCCAGGTTCAATTTTCCGATAATATGAAGGCATTCTTCTATGCAGGATATTTCAATACTAATGAAAACATTTTCTATGAAAAAAAAGAAGATAAAGGAGAATAACCATGAACGAACAAAACAATGAATTCAAAAACAGATGTTATGGGTTGGTCATTATTAAGAGCGAAAACAGCAATTTCAATGCGGATTTTACCGGAAATCCGAGACGCTTGCCGGATGAAAAGGGTACTATATATGCTACAGACAAGGCATTGAAATATGCGATTAGAAGGTACTGGGTAGATCGAGGAAAAGACGTGTTTGTTTGGCGTTCTCATAAAGAAAACGGAACTCCAAGAACACGCGATGAGCGAATGGATCAAATTAGATTGAAATTTTCTAAACAGATAAACGAGGTGGAGAAAAAGTTAAGAGAAAGTTTTAAGAATAGAAATATTAAGACTCCTGAACAAAATATGATTATATACAAGACAATTACATCGTTTATTTTTTCCAACTGTATTGACACAAAATTATTTGGGGTTACCTATACTGGTACAGGTCCGTTATCTCTTACTGGTCCGGTTCAAATAAGTTATGGAATAAATAAGATGCCCGAAAACACAAATTATACAAGCGATATACTATCACCTTATGCTGATAAACCTGATGCAGGACAAACATCGATTGGAAAAGACACAAAAAACTTAGAAGCATGTTATATCTATGATTTTTCGATCAATCCTAAAAATATCATATCTCATTACAATTCATCCGATGATATTCAGGAAATGATGCAACTTAACATTAAAGATATTGATGCTTTGAAAGACGCTCTGAAATATGCTGTAACTTCCTTAGATACAACTTCAAAAAAAGACAGTGAAAATGTAATGCTATTATTCATTACTATGCCAAAAGACTCAAACCAGTTTTTACCCTCAATGAAAAACTTGGTAAAAATTTCTAAAAATAATGGAAAAACCGAAATTGATCTTTCTGAGTTAACAGCCTTTCTCAAAGATAAAACTACTGAAACGGTTGAGCTGTTCTATAACAAAAAAATCATAAAGATATCCGGTGAAGATGCGGATGGTTGGACAAAAAAAGATAATATATAGGAGCAAGATATGCAAGATAAGGCATTTTCCGTTGATTTAGTCGGGGACTTTGCTCTTTTCAAGAAGAATGATACCAATGATACCGTTCATATCAGTTACAATTTCATTCATAAACCGGCAGTTTTGGGAATATTCGGAGCGATACTAGGTCTCGGCGGATATTCCCAATCCGGAACGGGCAGTCACCCCGAGTATTATAGAGAGTTGAATCAATTGAAAATTGCTATCCGGCCTCATTATCACGAGCCCTTAAAGAAAGTGATTACCGGTTTTAATAATGCCAGTGGAATGGGGTCGGATGACGGCACCTGGCAAGTAAGGGAGCAGGTATTAGTTGGGAATCCCCAAATAGTGTACACGATCTATGTAATAGAGGATGAGAACAGTAAAAGATTAAAAAAAAAGACGAGTAAATATGAATTAGAGTATCCGTTGTATTTCGGTAAGAATGAATTCTTCGCCCATTATGAAAAGTATACTGAGTATGAAGTAGGGGATATCTCTGAAGATATAGTCAACATCCATAGTTTGATTAAGAAACAGCAAAACGGCGAGAGTTTTTCGATTCGGAAGTTTACTTTCAATGATTTTGATCCTTTAGCGCTAAATGAAAGTTCGGGCTATATGGTATTTGAGCAGCTACCCTACGATTTTGATGAGCATGGATTTTATATGAAAGATCTATTTGTCTGGACCCAGAATAAAGTAGAAGTCAATACGTCTTCCGGGTTTAAAAAATTGATCCCTCAGAAAGGAGAACCAGTCAATGTGCAATTTATTTGACGTAGATCTAAAGGATATCGAAGCGTTTGCACACTCCCGTAAAGACTGCTCTGAAAAGGAGCCTTTCTTTGAACATTCGGAGCGAACGCTCAAATACTATGATTGTATTTTTGAGTGTTTTGAATTGATCCCTATTCTGAAAAGATTACTTAGGAGTATCGATTCGGAATTGAATATGAGCAAAATTCAGCCGCTTCTCCGAAACATCGTAAAATCTCATGATGTTGGAAAACTCACAAGGAATTTTCAGAAGAGACTCGATGGTTCTAGAGTTTCTGAGACCCATAGCGATAAAGGGTTCTTTGTTCTTACCTACAATTTGTTGTTTCTGAGTAGGCGGAAACTGATCACCGGAAAAGAATTTTTATTTCTACTTATCATGCTGTATGCGGTATACAAGCATCATGGTAATTTGAATAA
>JAHIOG010000643.1 GCA_018895675.1 bacterium | reverse complement strand
TAGACAACCAGTGTTACCACATTCACACAACGGACCATTTTCATCAATCATTATATGACCGAATTCACCAGCGCTTCCAGTTACTCCTTCATACAGTTTGCCATTAATGATTATTCCTAAACCAAGTCCTGTTCCTACGTTTAAGTATAGAAAATTATCTATTCCACGGCCAATTCCGAAATTCAATTCTGCAAGTGCAGCCGCATTTGCGATATTTTCAACATAGCAGAACAAACCAAACTCTCTCTCTATTATTTCTTCAATTGACCAATCACCACAATCTGCTAAATATGGGAAGTGACAAATAGAACCTGTTTTCGGATTAACTAATCCAGAGACAGAAACACCTATACCTAATATTTTGTCTCTCGAATCACCTAATTGATCAATGATATTATGTATAGAATTTATAATAGAATTGACTATATATTTTTTCCCCAGCGAAAAATCAAAAGTTTGGAAATCATCCTTAAAAATCTCGCCATTTATATTACTTGCAACAGTCCTCAATTGAGTATGAGATAATTTACATCCTATTATGAACCGATAATTAGGATTAATTTTAAACAATGCTGAAGGACGACCGCCGTTTGATTCCTCTTTGCCGATTTCAAGGATGATTCCCCGTTCGATCAATGATAGTATAATAGAATTTACTTTAGCGAAACTTATTCCGATATTATTTACAATTTTCCTTTTACTTATCGGACCTTTTTGATTTATATTTTTCAAGACCATTGCTATATTGCGCTGCTGCAATAATGTTTGGCTCCCTCCGTAATATTGTTTTTTATTTAGTCTCATTTTCAAAACTCCTAACATATTTACTATCTCAACAATCAATCCATTAAATAAGGTTCATAAATAACGCTTTTATGCTGCCTTCAAAATTTAACCCGTTTAAAACTCTAATCCAACTGTCACTTGCATAGGAGAAGAAAATCTATCTGATGTGATGAAAATATAGCTAATATTTATACGGAGCTGCATACTGTTATTCAACGGAAATAGAAAACCACCTCCCGTTGTAAAAGTACCTTCATCATAATTCATTCTGTAACCACCTCGCAGTTGAAACATCCCTAAATAATTATACTCTATTCCTATATTTAAACGTTCCGAATAATCTCGAGGGTGAATTGCATCTACAGCAAATAAAAGAGTATTGTGCGACGATTCCCTAGCAAAATCGAGCAGATCCATAGATAATCCCAGTTTAAATGTTAAGGGGGGACTAAATGCTTCTTGTTGAAACTTTATATCCGGCGAAAAATTTTGAATAGACATTGAGAAAGCCAGACTTTTGAAACCCGGATAGTAGAGTGTTCCTAAATCAAAACTAAAAGCGTGGATAATATTGTCGACATTTTTCTCAATGCCGTTTGTTGTGATTATCACATTATCTCCATAATTTTCATAAAGATAACGAACATGACCACCGACAGCAAATTGACTTGAAATTTGTCTTGAATATGCCAACCCTATTGCGATATCAGCAGGTGAAAAAGTACCTTCGTCGACGTAACCGAGTTCAGTTGACTCTAAAACAGTTGTGGGAACTGAAGTACCATATAATTCACCATAATCCATCCATAATACACTCAGCCCGAGCGTCCCCCATTTTCCAAATGAAATACCTGCTGCTATAGCATTTAATGAAATATCAGCTATCCAGGCATTGTAAGTAGAAAAGATTTCCTTTCCATTCAAATAAGAAAGGCCTGCGGGATTCCAGAAAATTGCTGATACCCCTTTTATTGCGGAGATTCCCGCTTCTCCTCTTCCGACCATTGCGGCATCTACACCAATTTTTAGATATTGCATACCACTTTGAGATACTTTTTTAAAATTTTCTTGTCCATATAACATTGAAGTAAAAAATAAACAAGTGATTATCAATATTTGTAAGAATATATTTTGTTTTTTCATCGTACAACCACAAATTTAATTATTGCGTTACCCTTTTCAGATTCTACATGGGCAATATAAAGCCCGCTTGTAATATATTGTTGGTATTCTGTAATTTGATCCCAGGGTTCAGAACCAAGGCCATTTATATGTTTGAGAGTTTTTACTAAATCGCCGTAAACTGTATAAATGCGGATGGTGCATTTTTCTGGCAAGCCCACAAAAAGAATTCTGTTGTTAGCCACATCTTCTATATTATTGGGATCGCCAAAGCCGCGGGCACGAATGTTGTAGGGATTCGGAACAACCCGTAACGAGTTTAAATTTTGCATGGGAGTTTGCTGAGAAACGCCCCCTCGGAAAACATTTGATGTCAACCTGGAACTTTCTAATGATAAACCCGGGTGGAGATAATTTTGTGTGCCATCGTCAAATGCAGTGACAGCATAATAATAATCAAACCCGCTAATTACATTGTCATCGATATAAGTGTTCGTTATTGGGATGCTACTATCACCGCCGCACTCGAATATTTTTTCCCATTTATCCGTTGGATCGTTAATTACGCGGTAAACCCTGCAACCGGCAAAATCATTTACTTTTGTATCAGGGTCTTCAGCCGCTTCGGCATTGGCAGACCACTCAAGTTTAATATGACCAACTCCAGAGGAGATCAATAGAGAATCAGGAGAAGGAGGCGGATCAGGTATATTAAATCTTTTGCTGAAAGCTAACTTTGCTGCAGCCAATGCTTTAAATAGGGAATCCCTCCCAGTCGCGATAGTCTGCTCATAATCTTCTTTTGTTATGGTGCCACTCAAGAGCTGACGTCCAAGCTCTTCAGCATTCTCACGCGAAATCCCGGCAATGATTTGAACTATAACGATACGCACATCTTCATTAATTGGGATATTATACGGTCCACACGACATGATGTAACTTTCAGCGCCAACCCCACTCACATTTTCATTTTCACTCAAAGAAAGCTTTTGATATTGCGAGCTCGAGCTCGCTTCTCCAGCAGATTCGGTGTTTACACTTTTAGGCTGTGATGGATCATCAGAAGATCCAAATTCAAGATCGTCAACCGCCTGTTTATCCACGTGGAGAAATCCAACTCCATAGTAACCAGGAACGCGTGGCTCGTTAGTAATCGGATCAGGGTCATAATTCCCTGTGCCCTCCGGTCCATCCCAGACAATGAAAACACGAGCTGAATCAGCACTCTTGTCACCATTTACCCAATCTTTATAATTTGCACCATAATATTCGTAATAATCATCATAATCTTTTCCGCCAAATTTTGGCTTTATATCCGTTGAAAAAACAAATCCCAACCACACATCCTTAAGTTCATCTTTTAGTTCTCTATTCATAGGATCTTTATCGATATTGCCGGTATTGATAAAGCGGTAATCAAAAATGATGTAATCACGGTGTCCTGTTGTGGCGTATGCATAAGTTTTCAATTGTACAGTAAGACCCAGAGTTGTTGTCCAAACGCTTTCAATCTGCTCATCACAGGGAAGTGATGAAACTATGTGGACTCCTGATTCAAAACTTTCTGGTAACGGTCCATTTCCATCATCAACCATTACAGAAGGAAAAGGATATCGCATCCGTTTTTGGAGGCTTAACGGCACAACGTCATCAAAGTTCAGATAAAAACTGCCACAGGCGACAACCTTGGGACTTGGAATTGTATCTTGAACGCCCAGAAACTCGTTTGCTCCTAACCACACACCCCATGACTCCTGATACATCTTTCTTCCTATCAATGAAAAATAGCGGGATTCATAAGGCCAGGTTGCGTAGAGAACTTGACTTCTTCGGAAAAGTAATGCGCCATTTTCACTAACAGAAAGAGCGAGATTGTTGATGTGATGTTCATACCTTTCTTGTGACATTAGATTCGATAACATACAGAAAGTAATTAATAATAAAAGAAATTTTTTCAATTTATCTCCAATTAAAAGTTGACTCGGATACCGAAAAAGATATCTCTTGGTCTGAGAAACAATAGTTGATTTGGGAAATTACCCGGCTCTGGTAATTTTATATGGTCTTTATCATAGTCGCCTGGCTGGTCGTTGCCGCCTTCTTCAGGTAATTCCAATGACTCCATATAATCATCCCACAATTTAAGCTGCGGCAAAAACATAGAACGCAAATGACGTGATAATTCTTTTCGGTTAAATAAATTAAACACTTCCATGTTTGCTTCGATGGATAACTTGCCGATAATGAATTGTTTCGAGAGGCGTATATTTGTATTTTGATGAGGTTTCCAGCGAACATTATTTTGCACACCAGGAAGTTTTTTCGGATTCCAGGTAAAGGTCCTTCCACTTTGATACTCATGCGTAATATTTAGCATCCAATTTCCAAAAAGTTTTGCTCCCAATATTTTTCTGCCCCAGCCTGCTGGCGTTTTAAATGTAACATTGGCAACAAAGTTATAGTCAGCTCCCGGTGTCCATTGTCTCCGACTGCTCTCCTTGGGAGTTTTTAATGGGTCCGCAAATACATAATCTAACCCTACACTTCCTGAAGACCTGACAAGATAATCATAACTTAGTGTACCAAGAATATAATTTCCATATCCTTTTTGAAGCAGGACTTCAAATCCTCTTATATCAGCATAATTATCATTGGTATAGGAATTTATGCAAGTGTTGATAAGTGAATAATATTTTACAGATTTTATTTGATTTGTAATATCACGATAGAACCCGGATAAGTGGAATAAATACCGATCACCTATTTGTTGTTCAAAGCCAAGTTCATAAGCAATTGTTCGTTGAGGTTTTAAATTAGCGTTTGCCACTTCCGCTAGATCGCCGCCATATCTTTGACTCTGTCGATAAAGATAATTTACACCTGGCTCATCATAAAAATGTCCATAATTAAAAAAGAGCTTACTCCTTTCACTGATTGGATGTGAAACGCCAACCCGTGGACTCATGTAAAAAAATGGTTCTATCTCACTCGTCTGTATATATTGCAGACTATCCATCTCAAATAGTGTGGAAAATAGATCAGTATAATAAGTGCCGCTGCGATTGGTGTAATCCAGGCGGACACCAAGGTTTGCAATCATGCCTTTAACTTCTATTAAATCCTGCAAATAGGAGGATAATCGCATCGGTCTTCGTCGAAACTGGTCTATTTTTTCAATAGGCGGTGATATACGAATGATGCCCAGGTACATATCCATATCATTATAATTCAGTCCGAACCCTGTCTTGATGTGATGAGAATTATTTACCTGGCTGACGAGGTCAAAACGAGCATTAATGAGGGCCTCACGTGAATAATCACGCTCCTTTCCATCTCCTCCCATTTGGAATGAATATCCTTTACTCACCATTCCGAAGTCACTTTCTCTACCGCCAAAGTCTCTGACCGTTGCTATGGGAACCCAACCACCCTGCGGTGAGGAATCGAACTCGGCTCCGCCAATAACGAATGCAACTTCATCACTCCGAAGGTCCGCATGGTTTACAAACGAACGCCTTAATAAATAAGATAACTTAACATCATAGAACGTTTTTTGGGAGAGTATATGAGTAAAAGAGAGCCCGTACTGATTGCGATACCGATCTGCTAATGAGCGCATGCCATCATAATATTTCGTTCCGGTATATTGCATACTAAAAACTGATTGCTCAGGCGTAGCAACAGAAATATGCGGTGTATTATATGTCGTTGAAGAGAAATTTTGTTGGTAATTACCTTGAAAGTTCAATTTCATTAATGGTTTTGGACGTACAGTTATTTTCCAGAACCAATTGAGATTAGTAAAATGATCCCGGGTAAGGGGGATTGCCAACATGTTGTACTCATATCTTAAACTTGTGAAAAAGGTGATATTCTTTCCGAAACCATAATTTTTCAAAATGGGAATGGGGCCACCCAGGCTTCCATCCACAATGTAGTCAGGCTTATGTCCATAGGGCCTTTCACGATGCTGGTATTTCCATACTTGCTGGGCTTGCTCCGCATTAAAATTGTAAACCGTATCATAGACAGCCCATTTTTCCCAGTAACTATCCAGATTGTCAGGATCGTAAGTTCCATCAGGCCCATACAATGCTTCTTCCGTACCGTATAACAACCATTCAGGAGCATCATTTTTATCAAAAAGGGAAGGACCAAAATGTTTTCGTGCGGCTGGACTTATTTTGTAATCAACACTTAAATGATATTTATCACTTCCTTCTTTGGTGACAACGTTAATAACTCCTGATCTAATATTGCCATACTCCGCATTGAAACCTCCCGTCAGTAGTTCTGACGCCTGTAACGCACTCATATTAAAATTTGTTATTGAGCCACTCGACATTGCTTCTGTAATATTCAAACCATCAACAAATATACCAACACCGGTACCACCGCGGACTAACAATTCTGTGCTTATCTGTTCAGCCGCATCATTTGTGCTTGTTCTAAAAACCGTACCTGGTTGTAGATTAAGCAGGTTGTCGAAATCCGAAAGCGGAACCGCTTTTACATACTCCATGTCGATATCCACTTTACTCGAGGAAACATCGAGAGCAACTTTCGGTCTTTCTGCAACGACCACCACTTCCCCAAATTCCAATATTTTTTCCTTCATCTCAAAATTTACTTCTGTGGATCTATCGATAACAACCGAAACTCCTTTAATGATAAAATCTTGGAACCCCATGTATGTCACTTTAAGGGAGTATGTACCTGGCGGCAGACCGATAATTACATATCTTCCTTCTAGGTCGGTAGAAGCACCCCTTTGTGTACCCACAACCCTCACATTCGCTCCGGGCAAAGGCTGACCTGTTGCCGCTTCCTTGACGATTCCCCTGATTTTTCCAGTATTACTGGCAAAAACAGAGCCTATAAAAAGAAATGTAATAATCGCTATTGGAATAAAGGTTTTTTGTAAGGGCCCTTTCATCATATAAATGCTCCTCATTATTAAAGTATTATGCCTTATTAACTAATATTAATATAAAATTCCTTCATTCGACGAACGCCATCTTCCGGATTATTGTTATATTTTTTACCTGTAATTGATAAATATATAAACCCGAAGCCAGATTATTGGCGTTGTATTTGCATTTGAATGTGCCACTGTTTTGCCATTCATTAATAAGTATTTTTACCTCTCTGCCCAAAAGATCATAAATGACTAATTTTACTTTGGAATCCTCGGGTAAAGTATAAGTGATAATCGTCATAGAATTAAAAGGATTCGGGTAATTCTGCATTAATTTAAAATCTTCGATTATATTTGATTTGTGATAAATGGAAGTTTCTACACCGCGTGTGAACTCATCGAAATAATACGCATTTTGACCTGTTGCCGAATTTTTATAAAAAACAAAGCCTATATATTTGATTCGCTTAAGGCTAAATACCCTACCTCCTGATGAATCTTTATTTTCAAAGTTTGTTTCATCAAGTATAACTGTATATTTTTCATAATGATTTGCTGGGGTAATTCCTGTTTTTACTCGCCAGCGATCTCCATCTTCTTCTATAAATTCAAAATTTAAAGATGAACCATCAACAGCATCAGCTTTAGCCCAAAATGAAACTAACGGCGCGTCATTCCAATCCTGAATCGACTCTATTCCCTCACTACCTAATTGATAGCGCAATCCTCCCTGATTGCCATTAGCCCAGTTGCATTTATAATAAATGGCTTTATTGCCGGAATAAACATTTGATGGATTATCCGTAATTCCGGCAGCCGTTAAGATAGTACCCCAACGCGTCCATTCTCCAGGGCTTCCGCGGGATGGAGGATCATTTTCATAAATATCATATTCTATAGAAGTAATGACCCCCTCGGGATAAATGTTAAACTGACTTCTTAAAACATCGTCAAAATAGTAAGTTTTTACACCAAGCGCACCCGCTTTTTCTATGCTGAACTCGATGTACTTTACAGCATTCAACTCCAAATTTCCATCGCCAGTATCATTAATTCTCTCAAGACTTGATGAACTTAACAATATTGCGTATTCTTCGTAAGAATCTGTCAATGTAAATCCAATTAGCGTCCTCCAGAAATCGCCATCTGCCTCGATAATAGCGAATTTCACTTGTGCTGAATTATCTATATCTGTTTTCGCCCAAAATGATATCTTCGGAGTTGCAGACCAATCCTGAATTGAGTCCTGCCCTGCTGCCCCTAACTGATAACGCAATACACCGGCATCATTCGCTTTGTCCCAATCCGCTTTGTAAAAGACTGCCTTATTTCCATAATGAATATTATCTAAAGAATCGGTAATACCTGCTTCTACTAAAACGTCTCCATCCCGAGTCCATTCTCCCGGGGCACTTGCTGATAGATCATCATCCTCGTAAAAATCATCTTCTATAGATGTGATAAAACCTCCGGGGAATCTGTTTTCGTACATTTCCCGGAGCGAATTATACTCGAATATGCAGGTGGCCAAAAAGCTGTTTTCACTTGCAAAATATTGATGCAGGTTTCGATCCGCTCTATCAAAGGCAAACCAGCCATTATCATAAAAAGTTTGATCCGGATTTATTCGGTCGTCTGTAGTTTTCAGGGCAATGACGACAGAGTTTGGCCGGAAAGCAGCGTTAATTTCAGCGCTAACGAATCTTACCAATTTGTCATCGTCGTCCGTATAATCAAACAAGGTTACAAAATCCACATGCTCTAACAGATGATTAATATGGCCGGTATTTAAATTTCCAGACTCTACTTTGTCATGAATCCAATAAGTTTGATCAGCTGAAGAATACAATGTATCTGAGCCATTTTGAACTGCATTTTCCAGTTGGGACTGGAGGGTATCCAGTAGACCTATAAAATTTTGCATGATATTTTCATTGACTGTGCTTCCTGGCAAATAACCATCTTGGGAGGACCAATCAGGATGCGTATGTGGTTCTACATCCAAATGAACGCCATCAAATCTTTCTTCAACAGTTGCATTATAATTATAATCGATGACCTTATCGGTAGCAACAATAGCACTCTTATAATCGTCTATGTAGACGTAACTTTGCAGATACATTGCATGGACGGTAATATTGCGAAAATGCGCTTGTTTATTAAAGTCTTTAACTCTTGAAGTATAAATTGGTCCATTATCGCCCAACACACCGACACTTGTGCTGAGGAAAACAGAGTGAATACCCATTTCTTGAAGTTTTATCATTAGTCTATCATATTTATCAACATATTGGTTGAAAGTGGAAGAATAGAGGTAACATCCCCTGCTTTGAAAACGGTTGGCCATAGCGTTAGCGCTACCAATCAAAGTTAAAATAATGCAGATAGAAAATAAATTTTTTCCCATAACAAAGACCCCAAAATTATATTATCGTAAGTTATTATACCTGAATAATTCAGGTATATCAATCCCCTCCCGAAGGCTTTAAACCTTTGGGAGGTTCACAATTAGAAGTACATGTATCCTTACTTAATTACAGCCATCTTTTGTACTTGTTTGAAAGATTTCACGGAGTTTGTTTGGACTTCCAGCATATAGAAATATACACCGCTTGATAGATTTTTCGCATCGAATTGTACTCTGTAGGTTCCACTGGTCTGATGTCTGTTTATTAAAGTCTCGACATTTTGTCCTAAAATGTTAAATACTTTTATTGTTACCAGCCCCGATTGCGGAAGAGTATATTCAATAGTCGTTGTTGGATTAAATGGATTCGGGTAATTTTGTTTCAATTCAAATTTTGTGGGAAACACATTAGTTATATTACCATCAATCGCAGTTATAATAACACCAGGATCAAATTCATCAACACCCTCAATATTATCTATTATAACCGAATATGTAACATCTATCTGCTCTGGATTTCTGATATAGAAGCGTACCTGATCAATACTGGCTATATCACCATATAATTGCGCCGTGGTTCCGATATCTGTAGACCAAATTGGATTATTAGGATCATTTCCTAAATAGCGAAAACCACTTATAGAATCGGCTGCAAAATTTATTGCTATCTGCTGCCACTCTGTATCCGTAAGGGAAATTTTATTCGACCCCCACATTTCATCGCCGTTTTGGAGCCTGAAAGTAATATTGTTATTGCTGCCATCTCCTTTCAGCCAGAATTGAATTCCCCCGCTCAGGTCTGCAAAATTTAATCCAGGAATGATATTTCGTTTACGAACAGCGGTATAACCATTGTTCCCATTATAGGATACTTTCATTGCCTGAAGACCACTTGGTATATCGTCTGTTGTTAATTCTAAACCTACTGTACCAGCCCCAAACTGATTCCAACTGGTTTTCAGATCATCAGTATCTGTATAACTCTCAAAATCATCCACGACAACCGTTGGTAGCAATGGTCTTTCAATTATGCGAATATCATCTATCGCAGGTCTCAATGTGACATTGTCAATCGCCGGATATCTCCACAGCCAGCGTAAATCCGTTACACTTTCTAAATGTCCACGAAGCTGCTCAGTAGTTCCGACATCTGGTCCCCATACCTCTTCGTTATATGTATCTCCTAACCAGCGGAATCCTTTTAAGGAATCGGCAATAAGAGGTATTGTTACGTAGTGCCAGGTGGTGTCTTGTAGAGGTACATCGATTGATCCCCACATATCCGGATCTTTTGAAATCCGCACATACATTCTATTATCCGAGCCATCTCCTCTCAACCAGAATGCAATAACAGGATTATCTGCTTCAATCGTTATGTCCCGTGGGTTCGTATCCCAGCCTCTGGGCTTGATAGCGCCGCCCCAAGTAACTTGATCAGTACCTTTACAAACATAAGTGAAATATTTATATCCCTCTGGTGCATTCAGTGGTTCGGTATTAAGTATATAATCTACTGTAAAATAACCAAAGCCTTGCCAGGATACTTTTAGACTATCAGTGTCAGGATAGATTTCAAAATCCTCAATCAATAGACCTTCTGTCGTCGGGATATAATCTACCGCATAAATAGCATCTACATATATCTTATAAGTAATATCTACCTTTTCTGGTACAACATAAAAACGAACATTTGTTACGTTGGCAATGTCGCTCTTTAGCTGTTCGAGAGTTTGAGGCACAGCCCCGGCTCCTAAAATAAAACCATTTGAACTATCTACTGCAAATGGTATTCGAACGATATGCCAGGTGCTATCTTTTAAAGAAAAGAAATTTGAATGCCAGCGTACATCACCATTATACAGACGCATGTACATTACGTTATCCGTTCCATCTCCTTTTAAATAAAATTGAATACCGCCTTGTGCGCTGGAAAGATCAAGTGGCGCATCTGCCAAATCTCTATTCTCGAAAGCACCACCCCATGTACTAGTAGCTCCATTATATATGTACTTAAAATACCTGTGTCCTATAGGGGCGGGATCCGGGGGTGTACCTACAGTATCTACAACCAACGCATAGTCTAAGGTAGCATAACCGAAAGCGAACCAAGACTTTTTAAGACTATCCGTGTTGGCATATTTCTCAAAATCCTCAACAAGAACATTTTTTGCATATATAGATGAAACTGATAATGCAAGGATAATGATCATTAAGAATAGCAATTTTAATAACTTTTTTTTCTTCATTTTTTTCTCCTTTCAAAAATAAATTAAATAAGTTTACTGCCTAACTTTTTTCTACCTATCCCAGAAGAGGCAGAAAAAACATTCAATTTCACTCCATTCATTTCATATATCACCTCCTCTCACAGTTAATTAATCATACAACAATTCAATCTAAAATTCAGGCTATACAAACATAAGCACCTCCTCATATAAATTTTATCATTTTCAAGAAAATGTCTTTGCATAAATAATACAAAATTTAAAGGTAATTGCATATAGTTTTTATTAGTAAAATAACTACTAAATCGGAATTCCTCAACGGCCACCTTCTATTTGAACCTTTACAAACAACATCTATATTACCAGTTATTACAAAAAGCATAAGAAGTGGTTAAGTTTCCTATTAATTTCAAGCAATGTCAAGCTCTTTTTTATAATATATATAAAAATAGTCCGATTTTCTTACAGTGTAGCTTCTCAGATATTTTAGTGAAGAAAATAAAAAAGTTAATTTATGGCTAAGGGTTATAGGTCAAATAAAAGTTTACCTTTTTTATTAATT
>JAHIOG010000642.1 GCA_018895675.1 bacterium | reverse complement strand
TTTATATGAAACGCTATACTAATTGACGCGGGGTATGAAGTCTGTACTATAAACTGGGGTGACTCTTTTATTAAAGATTTGATGGATAATAAGGTCGATTTGGTGTTTAATGTTTCGAGTATGGCAGAAGCAGCGATCTTAGAAGAACTTGAAATTCCATTTGTAGGATCGGATACTGCTGCAATTGCTATTGCAACTGATAAATCATTAGCAAAAAAAATATGGGAAAGTGAAGGATTACAAACGGCACCTTTTTTTGTGGCAAAATCTGTAGAAGATTGTTCTGTATTTAAAAACAATCCTCCTTTTGATTATCCGTTATTTATTAAACCGGTTGCAGGCAGGGGAAGTGCCGGAATTGACGACAACTCTATTGTTGAAAATTTTGAGCAACTTGTAAAAGGTGTTGAAGAAAGATTAAGTACTATAAAACAACCTGTTTTAATTGAAAAATTTTTGCAGGGAACCGAAATAACTCTTGGTGTAATTGGCAATGGAGATGACATTGAAGTACTGCCACCACTGGAGATTTCTTTTGGCGGTGAGTCACGATTTTTAACATTTGATAAAAAAGAGATGGATGATGACAGTTTTTATTGTCCTGCAAGATTAAATGAAGCAGAGATGAACAACATCAAAGAATTTGCAAAAAATGCTTACCGTGCTATTGGCTTTAAAGATTACGGACGAATTGATACCATATTAACCAAAGAAGGTCCTTATCTTTTAGAAGGGAACTCCTTTGCAGGCTTAATGTGTACGCCTAAAGAAAAACCGCATAGTTACATTGGATTTATGGCTGTCGCCAGCAATATGGATTCAGCGGAACTTATTGATAAAATTGTAAAATCAGCTTTAAGAAGAAATAAAATAATTTAAATGCCCAGATTAGAAATAGATATAAACAAGATAAAGCACAATGCTACAACATTAAAAGAATTATTTGCTAAAAAAGGTATCTCTGTTACTGCCGTAATAAAGGGAGTAACAGGTTCTCCCGAAATTGCTAATGCAATTTTAGAGTGCGGGATATCTACAATAGCAGTTTCTCTTGTTCAAAATATCAAAAGAATGAAAGAATCCGGAGTGAAAGCAAAATTTTTGCTTACACGTCTACCTATGCATACTGAAGTTGCAGATGTTGTTAAATATGCAGACATAAGTTTAAACTCTGAGATATCAACAATTAAATTATTATCTGAACATTCTCTTAAACAAGGTAAAAGACATAAAGTAGTTTTAATGTTAGAACTCGGTGATTTAAGAGAAGGGATATTACCCGGAGATACAGACTCAATCATTGAACAAATTATACCACTAAAAGGAGTTGAATTATATGGCATTGGCGCAAATCTTGCCTGTTTTGGAGGTGTTAAACCTTCGGAGGAAAATATGATTGAGTTATCTCAAACAGCAGATCACATACAAGAAAAATATAATATCAAGCTGCATATGATTTCAGGTGGAAATTCTGCAAATTATGAATGGCTTTTGCATACAGATAATATTGGAAATATTAATAACTTAAGAATTGGCGAAGCTATTTTACTTGGCAGGGAAACTTTGCACAGAAACAAAATCCCAAAATTATACACAGATGCATTTACTCTAATATGCGAGGTTATAGAAAGTAAATTAAAACCCTCTCTACCTTATGGTGAAATATGTCAAAATGCATTTGGAGATACACCTGAGTTTGCAGATATTGGTAATATCAATCGGGTAATAATTGGTATCGGGGAACAAGACGTTGATACAAAAGCTGTAACGCCCAGAATAAATGCCAAAGTCATTGGAGCAAGCAGCGATCATTTGATTTTGCATTCCGAAAACTATATTGAAGTAGGACGTGAAATAGAATTTGATATTAACTATTCAGCCTTGCTCCGGTTATCGACTTCACCTTATGTGAAGAAAGTGTTTATTTAATTCTTTTTATTTGTAGATTTAAAGTTTACAACGTTACTTTATGTTTATTGGCAAATTCCTTTTCTGCAGCTGAATTCAAGCGTTAGCACATAAAACAAGAGTTATTCGAAATGCCTGAAAAAATAAAATTAAGTTCTATAGTTGAAGCAATGGATATGCAAAACGATTTATCTAGCCATTATTATCATATCCCTACAGGTGAAATTATATTTATAACCGATGAAGAATTTTCATACGCAGAATCAGATGATTTTGATGAAGTAGCAGACTGGCAAATAGAATCAATAAAGAAAGCAAAGGACATATTAGAAAGCGATAATTATATAGGACTTCCCTCAAGATTTGAGATACATGAATATCAAATAATGAAAAATTTCTGCTTATCAATTCCGGGGGAGATTGGTGAAGAACTTTTTGATTCTATCAAAGGATCGGGCGCATTTCGCATATTTAAAGACAATATTTACAAATATGGATTAGCAGATAATTGGTATAAATATCGAGAAGAAGCATTTTATGAGATAGCGAATGAATGGTGTGAACAAAATGAAATTACCTTTATTGATGATAGAGGGAAATAATTATAAAGTGCTAACGATCGCATACACCTAATGTCGGGAGCTGTTTTCTGATTGATGGTTTTGCGAGTTTCCAAAGTGTTTTTGAAATATTGAAAGAATAACGAAATCACGCCCGGCGTAGGTGATGCGTTGTGCTAGGTATATTTGAAGGCATGAATATCGTTTGATCGCAGGTTTTAAATGGTTTATCGGATTGCTGCTGACTTGGTTGCTGTGCTCCACTTTACATTCATATTGTTCGTTGTGGGTGGTGGTTTTCTGGCTATCAGGTGGCAAAAAGTCTCATGGTTCCACATCCCGACGGCAGTGTGGGGCGCCTTGATTGAGTTTGCTGGCTGGTTCTGCCCACTCACTCCGCTTGAGAACAAGCTCAGGCTGGCTGGCGGTGATTCCGGTTTCACTGGTGGGTTCATCGAGGAATATCTTTTACCAGTGATCTATCCGGCAGGAATGACGCGTGGTGTGCAAATTGCACTTGGTTCTGCTGTCATCGTCATCAACGTATCCATCTACGGATATTTGTTGTTGCGACGGTTGCGGAAAAGTAGAAATGCCTGACCTGCGGGCATAAATCATTCAATATGTTAGGGAGCAATAAATAATTTTTATGATAAATTTTAGATCAAAATCAGACAGAAATATAACGCAGGTTCAAAAGAAATTATTAACAACATTTGTGACAATTTTCCTTATTATCTGTCTATCTCTCATTATCTCTCATCATTTTTTAAAAAAACAAGTTAACGATAGAACCGAGATTAATACACCAAATGGCATTAATTCTCTTGAAAAAATTAAGTTAGGTGGAATTGATCAATGGATATTAATCCGAGGATGGAACAGATCAAACCCCGTTTTATTATTTCTGCATGGCGGACCGGGTGCACCTTTATTTACTTATGCACGTGATATTGGGGTTAAAGCAAAATTAGAACGGCATTTTACTTTGGTTTATTGGGAACAGAGGGCTACCGGAAAATCTTTTAGTCTCTCAATTCCTGAGGAATCGATGACAATTGAGCAACTCGTGTCAGATGCATTTGAACTTACACAGATCCTGAAAGATCGCTTTAAAGTACCAAAAATATTTCTTGTTGGGCGTTCTTGGGGAAGTTTGATTGGATTGCTTACCGCTAAGCGCTATCCTGAATTATTTTACGCTTATATTGGCATTGGTCAAATAGTGGATCCGCTGGAAAATGATAGGATTTCCTACCGATATACTATCGAGATTGCAGAAAGATCAGGAAACGAAGAAGCATTGAACGACTTGAGAAATATCGGGGAACCACCGTTTAATTTTATAGAATTAATTATCCAGCGAAAATGGTTAACAAAATTTTATAAAAATATGATGGCTGAAAAATTTAACAATAAGCCGCAAAACCATTTGAAAAAATTATTATCCACACCCGAATATTCATTAATTGACATTTTGAAGATGGGTCTGGACCCCTTTTTTTCTATTAAGCATCTTTGGAACGATAAATTTTACAAAACAAATCTGTTTGAGCAAATTCCACAGATAGAAGTACCAGTATTTTTTCTGGCAGGGCGATATGACTACTTTACACCGTCAGAGATAGTCGAGAATTATTATCATAAGTTGAGCTCTTCTAAAGGCAAACATATAATCTGGTTTGAGAAGTCCGGACATTACCCCGAAGTAGAGGAACCGAAGAAGTTTTATGAGATTATGATAAATAAAGTGCTGAGAGAAATTAGTGATTAATGAAAAAACTATGCTTGAAATTCATAATTCTTACATATAAATAAAAGAATGGTATTAAAATGAAAAAGCAATCAAGAAGGCAATTTTCCAAATCGCTCCTATATTTAGGCTTATCGTTACCAGCTTCTGCATTGGTATCATTATTTACAGCATGTAAACAGAGGGGAAAGTTTGTGAAATCTTATAACAGCGTTTTAAAAAACACTTCTAATGATAAAAACGTAAAACTCCAATCTGATTTTGAACCGGCATATCTGCGACTTCACCGAAATGGTGAATTAAAGAAAAGAGGAGAAGAATTATGGAACGTGATGAAGAGCTGCAAACTCTGCCCGAGAGAGTGCGGAGTCAACAGGATTGAAGGGGACCGGGGATTCTGTCAAGCCTCTGCTCAACTGGAGATTGCTTCATTTCACCCGCACTTTGGGGAAGAAAGACCACTCGTTGGCAATGGGGGCTCCGGAACTATATTCCTCACAAATTGCGGGCTCCGGTGTGTCTTCTGTATTAACTGGGAAATCAGTCAGGGTGGAGCGGGAACTCCAAGAAGCCTTGATGATATGGCTATGATGATGCTCAGACTGCAAAAAATCGGATGCCTTAACATCAATGTTGTTACACCGACTCATTACTCTCCGCATATTCTGTTAGCGCTTGATATTGCGGCAGGCAGAGGCTTAAAACTGCCCCTTGTCTATAATACCTGCGGATGGGAAAGATTGGAAATATTAAAAAAATTAGATGGCGTTGTGGATATTTACCTGCCCGA
>JAHIOG010000641.1 GCA_018895675.1 bacterium | reverse complement strand
GTGAAGACGGAAGTGGAGACGGAAGCGTAGACGGAAGCGTAGACGGAAGCGTAGACGGAAGCGTAGACGGAAGCGTAGACGGAAGCGTAGACGGAAGCGTAGACGGAAGACGGAAGATGGAAGGAATTTGCGCCGAATGTATCCGGTGAGATGAAGTAATCTTTGCGAAAGTTCGTTCTGGGTAATGCGAAAGATACAAGTGAATTCTGTAGATCTCTTTTAGATAGCTTTCGCAAAGTTTTACTCCACACATTTTATTACCCTTATCCTAAAGGGAATCTTCGATCGATCATTAGAGGGAGACAGAAGATCAGGTGAGGATGAATTTTGAATAACCCGTAATTTATCAATCGTCTTGTCCGTCGTCCTGTCCTGCATAATGAAATGAAGCGGGAAGCAGCGCGTAAATGGAAGTGAAACGAAGATTGATCTGCAATCCAGAACTTGAGTTAATCAGGAACTGATTGACTTAAGTTAGAAGAGGAAAAGGAAGCCCCGGACATCGTACAGGAAGTCAAGCGTCATTATTTCAGTTTTGATGATTTACCGAAATTGCCTCATGATATCCTGGCGGACGTCTTAAAATCGGTGGAAGATTCTGAAGTCGCTTATGCCTTGAAAAGGTCAACCCGAAGAGATGAAGGAACTGTTCATTAACTCATTGCCGCAGAGGACTCAGATCATTCTGGAGGATGAAATGGAACTCCTGGAAGGTCAGCACAACCCAAACGTAAGGTCGAAGCCGCTCAGAAAAAGATCGTTGACAAAGCGCGGGAATTGAAAAAAGAGGGGCGATTCAAACTGGAATATTTCATGAAAACCGATTTTATCGAATAAATTAGTTGCATTGTATTGAAAAAAATATTTAAAATGCCCCGGGAAAGGAGCATTGTATTTAGCTCATTAAACCTATGGTTGGAATAGTAGACTCGAAACATAATCATCAGAAATGAACTATCTTAATCGTATCCTTTTAATTTTTCTATTTTCTGCGCCGATGCTTTCCGGTCAGTCATTTTACGACCAGGAAGAGAAAGTCCAGGAAGCTCTGAAAATGATGAACCGAATGCAGCATGAAGAGGCATTCAGGATATTTTCCGAAGTCCGGGAAACGGAGCCATATCATCCACTCGCTCCCCTGGGTACTTTGGCTAACGAGTGGATTGTTAATCAGGAAAAATTTGGATATAAAGCCGGCAATAAGGAATTGATTGATGATATTGAAAGAGTCATTACGGAATATCGAAAGCGAATGGTTATTGATCCGGATAATCCGGAATTGAGGTACTATCTGGGATTGACCATGGGATTGAGAGCCAGGGTACAGTTGTCCGAAAAAAATTGGGTCGGTGTTCTGATCAGCGGTTATAAAATTATCCGTTACATCAAATCGGCTTTAGAAGAAAGCCCTGACAATCCCGACATCATAATAGCTTTTGGTGTGTTTAATTATTATGTGGGTTTGTCTTCCGGCTTCATGCAAATAGCGTCCTGGATTTTACAGATGTCCGGATCAAAAGAAGAAGGGCTGGAGCAGATTCAACAGGCCGCCTTGGAGGGGAACTATTCCCGTTACGAAGCGCGGAGTCTGCTGGCATTTATTTATTTGTATCTGGAAGGAGACTATATTTTAGCCAAGTGTTGGGCTTCCATGCTTGAAAAGGAATTTCCGGAAAATCCATATTATAGCTATTTATTAGCGGAATCGGAATTACGGACGGGTAATCCCCAGATAGATACCCATATAGATAAAATATCCGATTGTTTGGATGATCTGAATCCGTATGCTAAATCAGATTATATTCAACGTCTTCAATTATTAAATGGCGCAAAAGCCCTGTTGGAAGACGATCTGGAAACAGCAGAACGGGAACTGACGCAATTTATCGAAAATTTTGAATCGGAGTTGGATTACGATCTCGCCAGTGGCTATCTTAGATTAGGTCAGGTTTATGATCTTCAGGGAAAACGGCTGCAGGCAATTGCGCAATATCGACGTGTAATCGATCTGGATAACCGGACGGTTGCGGTTCGGCAGGCAAAATTCTATCTGGAAGAACCCTTTGTTATAAAACATTAACGGATATTTTTTAATTGTTATGCCGATGTCATAATTGTAATTTGTACAAATGAATAAAATGAAACGAAAAATTACTCGTATTGTAAATGTCGGAGGTGTTCCGGTTGGCGGCGGTTTTCCTGTCAGCGTTCAATCTATGACCACCTCGAAAACAGCGGATGTTGATTCCCTAATTCGGGAGATTGAATTATTAGAGGCTGCCGGCTGTCAGATCGTTAGAGTTACGGTTCCAAGTGACGATGCGGTAAAGGCATTAGCAGCGGTAAGAAAATCCACGTCAATTCCACTGGTTGCTGACATACATTTTGATTATCGACTGGCATTGGCGGCGATCGACGCCGGTGTCGATAAAATCCGCATTAATCCGGGGAATATCGGCGGCAGGGAAAGCGTTAAAAAGGTTCTGAAAGCCGCAAAAGCTGCGCATGTGCCCATTCGCATCGGCGTCAATTCCGGCTCACTTGAGAAAGCATTGCTGGAAAAATACGGACATCCTACTGCTGAAGCAATGCTTGAAAGCGCCTCTCGTCATATTGACATCTGTTTGGAAAATAATTTCGAGGACGTAATTGTAGCGCTCAAATCCAGTAATGTCAATCTTATGATTGAAGCTAACCGCCTGTTTTCAGATAAATACGATTTTCCGCTGCATCTCGGTGTAACCGAAGCAGGACCACCCTGGCAGGGAACAATTAAATCTGCTATTGGCATTGGAACGCTGCTGTCCGAAGGGATCGGGGATACAATCCGGGTATCATTGACTGATGATCCTGTTCAGGAAGTTCGAGCAGGATTTGAGATTTTAAAATCCCTTAATTTAATTCAACGGGGAATTATGATCATTTCCTGTCCAACCTGTGGTCGTGCGGACGTGGATATTATAAAAATTGTGAAAGAAATCGAAGAGCGGACCCGTAATATCAAAAAACCAATTTCTGTAGCGGTAATGGGATGCGCTGTAAACGGACCCGGTGAAGCCCGGGAAGCCGATCTTGGTATTGCAGGTGGTAAAAATATATTCCTATTATTTAGAAAAGGAATAATTTTAGAAAAGATTCCGGAATCTCAAGCTGTTGACCGGCTTCTGGAAGAAATAGAAACATTTTCGGTATCGGATCCTTCATCCGACACTATCGAGGAGGGAACGGGATGAAAAGAGCCGTTTTAATTACAATGATTATTGCTGCATTCGGACTTGCCCGGGCACAGGATGTGATTCAGAGTAGAGATTTTGTTTATACATCATACGGTCAAATGATTTACTGGAAAACGTTGACGGAAGAGGAAAAAAAGGTTTTTCTGCACGCCTATCTTTACCGGACTCACGAAATCGCCGAACAGATGAAACAAAACCGTAAACTGAAATCATCAGCAGGCAAATATGTTGATGAATTAGCCAATCCGGTTTGCAAAATATTTCAAGATCTGGATAACAAAAAAAAGAAGGAACTGATCGATTGGATCGATATATTTTACCGGAATGAATTCAATCACAAAGAGAATTTTTACAATGCGTTGACATATGCCTTCCAGAAGCTAAAGACCGGTAGAGAATCAATGAACGATGTCTATAAACGAACCTATAAACAATAATACAGGCTGTTTTTAGCATTTAAATCGATTAACTGGGCTGTAGATCTTTTCATGAACCGATTCAATCTTCCTCATCAATATTATATAGAATATTTCTTTCTTTTCTGGCTGAACAGACTTCTGCCGCGCCTGACCCATCCCCAACGGTTCCGGTTTGCGACGATTCTGGGATGGCTGATATATCGTTTCTTACCCTTTCGGAAAAATGTTGTCCTGACCAATTTAAAAAAAGCCTTCCCTGAGAGATCTAATCACTGGCATAAAGACATTGCCCGAAAAACCTATCTTCATATTGCCAGAGTATATTTCGACCTGTTCGCTTTATTTCAAGTAAGTAATGACCGTTTCGAACAAATGGTTAAGTCTGTTAATTCTAAGGTGGTTGATGATGCCCTGAAAGAAAATAGAGGAGTGATCGTCATCCTGTTCCACTTTGGCAACTGGGAGCTGGCCGCGGATTGGTTTGCCCGCAAAGGTTACAAGGTTGCCGCTGTAGCGGCACGCTTGAAAAATCCACTGGCTCACAGACTGATATTTGAGACGCGCATGAATAATGGATTACAACTATTCAAGAAGGGCAAAAGGGAAAATATCAAAATTATAAAATATCTTAAAAAAGACCATATTCTTTATATGATCACAGATCAGGATGCCCGGAAAAATGGTATCTGGATCAAGTATTTCAATCAGTGGTCTTCCAGTTTTCGGGGACCTGCGCTGTTTGCACGGCGTCAGCAAAGCCCGATGATTCTATGCACCTGTCTGATGGACAACAATGGTAAATACAACATCCATTTCGAACGATTTTCGATGGAAGTTCCGAAAGAAGATGAGGAAGAATCCCCGGTTCATTACCTGACCCAATCTTACACTAATTATTTCGAAAACCTGATCCGGCAATATCCGGAACAATACTACTGGTTGCACCGCCGCTGGAAAACAAAAGTCCCCAAACATATTGCAGAGAACGGCAGGTAATATAATGAAACCTGCGATTGTGAATTTACAATACCTGGATGCAGCTGGAAAGGCACAAATATATGACGCCCTCCAATCAGGAAAGATTATCGCATATCCCACCGACACGATTTACGGTCTGGGTGTTGATGTTTATAATTCACAGGGTATTGATAAACTCTTTTCCCTGAAAGGACGGGACAGCACGAAACCGGTTAGTATTTTATACAGCAATGTAAGCGCGGTCCTGGCGGATTTTCAAAATCTTAATAAATATCAGCAGCGCACCGTCAGATCGCTAATGCCCGGTAAAGTAACCCTGCTTTTACCGATGCCTTCCAAAAAACGTTTTCCGGATACTTTTATCCAGGAAAGTTACATCGGCGTTAGAGTCGTTGATCTGCCGGCATTGAACAATCTTATGGACGGTTATCCTCACCCTATTTCCACGACCAGCATTAATCCGGCGGGTCTACCGCCGGCTAAAAATGTGCAGGAAATTCTCGATTATTTCGGATCAGAATTAGCTGTGGTTATTGATAATGGAAAGACAGATGGCGCCAGATCGTCTACGGTAATAAAACTCTATGATGATTCCTGGGAAATTTTGCGGGAAGGCGCCGTAAGCAGGTCGCAGGTAGAAATTTCACTCAGTACTAAAATGTAACATTAAACATCATCACCAATCGAAAGTAATATGAATAATTTATCCCATAACAGTTTTGAATTATTACCATCGGTACAGCAGGTTCTGGAAACGGTGTCAGCTGAGATAACTCCGGTTAAACATACGTATCTGACAGTAATTATAAGAGAAGAACTGGATGCAGTACGGAAGCGAATCCAGACAACCCGGTTCAGACTGAAATCCAGAGATCAGGCGCTGACATTGATCCGTAACGCCGTCATTACACAAATTCAGGAACTCACAACCACTCCCATTAAAAAAGTCATCAATGCCACCGGCGTGGTGCTGCATACCGGATTGGGACGAGCGCCGCTGGGAGAACAATCTTTACAATTTCTGATGAATATTGCCCCGGGATATCTGAACCTGGAATACGATCTAAAGAGTGGAAAACGCGGGGAACGCCTGGATTTGACTGATAAATACTTATGCCTGCTAACTGGCGCTGAAAGTTCTGCCGTCGTGAATAATAATGCCGCGGCAGTAATGATCGCCCTTAACTCACTTGTTTACCGTAAAGAAGTTATTGTTTCAAGAGGGGAACTGATTGAAATCGGCGGCTCATTCCGCCTGCCCGACGTGATAAAAAAAAGCGGTGCAAAGATGATCGAAGCAGGCACAACTAACCGAACCCACCTCGGCGATTATGAGAATGCGATCAGTCCTAAAACCG
>JAHIOG010000640.1 GCA_018895675.1 bacterium | reverse complement strand
GTCCGGGAATTGGGCCGGGGCTTGGTTATTTGTATCTATTTTGTTGGTTGCTTGGATAACGCAATGATCACGCCCGTCGCTTCGATCATTGCTGGGATTGTGGTCTGGGTTTGCCTCTGGGGGCTTCTCTCCGCCGATGTGATTCCACCCACCACCAGAGAAAGATTTGGGTTGTCTTCTATGGGTTCTTTGATTTCCTTAACGACGAATAAATTATTGATTGTATCCTTCTTTAATTATTGAATGGGAAATAACAAATTTGACGTTTATTTATTATGGAAAGTTGTTGATTATAGCTTAATTGGTTCGTAGCGGTTTTAGTCTTTTTTCTGATCTTGCAACTTTGTAGCTGAAGAAAATATAATTTTTATCCTGGCCAGGTTGATCCGTACCGATTTTTTTTCCAGACGTGGCGAATTTGATTCTCATTAATTTTTCGTGAAATCAGGATGAATTCTGCCACACAAAAACTTATCAAAAAACACCATGAAAAGAGCAAATAAATATAACAAAAACTCTGACAATGTGCTTTCTATATGGTATACTGTTATTAGAAGGATAAAAGAAAGGGGAAAGGAAAATGAAAGCAATCGGATACATTCGGGTAAGCACTCAGGATCAGGCCAATGAAGGCGTAAGTCTGGATAACCAAAAGTTAAAAATCCAGGCTTATTGTGATTTGAAAGATATTACTCTGGTTGAAATTGTAGAGGATGCTGGTATAAGCGGAAAAAATTTGAATAGAACGGGGATTCAGAAGGTATTGCAGGCCAGCAGAAAAAAAGAAATCGATGCAGTTATTGTATACAAACTGGACCGGATGTTCCGTAATACCATTGATGCTTTAGAAACCACAAAAAAATTTGATAAATGGGGGATCTCCTTCCACAGCATTCAGGAAACTCTTGATACAAGATCAGCAATGGGAAGATTCTTTTTTACCATCATGGCCGGTGTTGCTGAAATGGAACGGGGAATTATTGGAGAACGCACACGCCAGGCGTTACAGCATAAGAAGGCCCTGGGAGAAAAAACCGGTGGTGATATTCCATTTGGTTATAACGTTACAAGAAATAATATTTTAATCGAGAATCCAGCTGAACAAAAAATAATTGAGCTGATTCAACGCTTACGGGAAAAAGGTTGTTCATTGAGGGCAATATGTCAGGAACTTGAAAATAATAATCACAGGACGAAAAAAGGCTGTCTGAAATGGAATCCAAAAACAGTATCTTTAATCTTAAAAAGACCCGCTTAGAATAACTCAATTTGTTGCACTTCGACCGAAGCGCAACAAAAAAGCGGGAAAAGATTACAGCGAAATGCATCACGCTGAAGCTGTAAAATACTGCAATCAAAGGAAGGAGGGGAATCTATCATGAAATCCAAACATATCGGGAACATAGTCTATTATAACCTGGACGACCTCGCAGAACATTTTGAGGTCACGAAGTTGACATTCATGCGATACCTGAGATCAGGTAAACTGAAAGGGGAGAAAATCGGTCACAGATGGCTGGTTACTGAGGACAGTCTGAAGGCGTTCCTGGAGGGAGAAGGTAGCAAACAAGGAAAATTCCAGCAAGAGGACTCGGGGGAGGATTCAGATTGAAATAGGGTTGTGTACCTTAATGCACCGGGGATATTTTTGTAATTCATTTCTTCCTCAAAATATCATGAGTTCCAACTACTCTTAGAAGGTAATATTCTTCTTCAATCTCAAAGGTTAATCTATAATTGATGTCTACATATAATTCCCATATATTCAAATCACTTTTACCCCCCATTTTATGAATGTTTAAAGATTTATGCTGGGGATCTTTTATCAAATATTTTATTTGTTTCTTTACTTTTTTTTTCACATGTTCAGGTAATTTCTTATACATCTTTTTAAACTTATCAGTAAATACTATTCGTCTAGCCATTTCAATGCCTCATCTACATCGTCGAAGCTCTTTATTTTGTAATTCTGCTTGTCATCCTCGGCTTCTTTCTCATGTTGCTGCCATTCTTTTGTCCAGAAATATGCCTGACTTTTATCCAACATCACTTGGGGAATCAGCATTATCCTGTTCTCTTCAATTGAAAAATCAACGTAATCCCCTGAAACTATCCCAAATTTCTTTCTAATATTTTGTGGAATGCAAATTTGCCCCTTGGCTGTTACTTTGGCAAGCATAGAAATCCCCCCTTTTTATATTCTTACTTTCTTACTTTTCAATATTATAGTACTACATAGAAGTGTAAAAGTCAAGTTTGACGATCATTTAAACTTGTTTTCAGACATTCTGAAGGTCAGTACACTCAAATGTTATTACCGGCTGCAGCAAAATCCCTGATTTAAAGTTCAACCACTGATCAAGCAGAGAACGTGGGAAAAGATTCCAAAAAGTATCTATTTTTTTTAATTTAATCAATAATCATCCCCATGTACAATTGAAATTGACTACTATCTCAAATTTTATATTCACACTTCCTTTTATAATATCCGATAATACCTATTGATATTCAGATACAAAATAAAAGAGGTGATGTATTTATGTCATTAAGCAAATATCTTATTTGTTTTTTGATTATTTTCAGCCTATTACTTTTTTCAAGTGAAAGAATTTTTTCAATAACAACCAAAAATGGGGAGGAAGAAAAGGTTTGTCTTGTTTTATCTGTTGGCGAAATTAAGGGATTAGCTCATATTGGTGCTATTAACGCATTAAAAGAGAACAAAATTAATATTGATTGTTTGTTTGGGAATAGTATGGGTGCAGTGATTGGTAGCTTGTTCTGTACTGCCCCTAAGTCAGACCTTGTAAAAAGATATCAGTGTTTAATGGAGAAGTATCGTGAAGAAACCAAAAGGGAAACAGTGGGAGCTGGTGTTAAAACTGGCATAGCTTTATTGATTTTATCTGGCGGCACATTAGGCTGGGAAACAATTGTTGGAGGAAGCTATGTAGGGAGCTGTTTAATTAAAAAATTCGATAATAACCGTTTTTGCAGAGTATTAAATCAATTATTCAATAACCTGAATATTGAGGGTCTTTCTATCGAATTCGCCACTTCTTATCAGATAAATAATGATCAGGGAATAAACTTGTTTATGGCTAATAAAGGTAACATTGCACAAGCGGTAAGTCGAAGTGCTAAAAATCCATTTATTTTTAACAACTGCAGCTTAGATTACATTGACCCTGGAAGTGATAGAATGTCAGCAGTTCCAATTGAAGATGCTTATAAAATATTTCACCCCACAAAAATTATTGCAATAAATGTTACAGGAAAACCGGCAGTTTATAATAAAAAGAATGATTGTGAAATAGTTGAAATAATGGTAGATACTGGAGTATTTGATGAAAAAACATTGGAAACGACATTTTTAGGCTATGGCGGGGACTTTTATCGTACATATTATGCAGGTAATAATGCAACGCAAGCACAAGGCATTTGTGCTCTTGAAGGTATTGGCGCTTCACTTACTGAAAAGGACGGATATATTAAAGTTGTAGAGATCATTCCTGGAAGCGCATGCTGGAAGCAGGGGAAACTACAGGCAGAGGATTTGATTTTGAAAGTTGCTCAGGGCATGGGCGAACCCGTCGACATAGTAGGGATGCCTGTCAGAGATGCGGTAAAACTTATACGTGGGGAAAAGGGATCCGAAGTAAGGTTGATTGTAAAGAAACCTGATGATCAGACCGTTATTATTCCAATTATAAGAGACATTGTAATTATTCCAAAAAGTATCCATTTTTAATTTAATCAGTAATCATCCCCATGAATAATTAAAAGTTAAAGGATATGTTGCTATGGACTAATCCCCGTAGTGATTCCAGGCTCCCTTTCAAACAATATCCGACCACAATTTGAATTTATTCATTTGGTTTATTTTGACCGCTCCGTCACAATTCCAGAACAGCACGCCGTGCATATTTCTTTTTGCTGTCCGGGATATGGGCCGGCTGGTTCGTGTTTATTTTGTCGGTTACCTGGATACGCAATGATCACGCCCGTCGCTTTGATCATTGCTGGGGTTGTGGTCTGGGTGTGCCTCTGAGGGCTTCTCCCTGCTGATGTGATTCCACCCACGCCCAGGTGAAGATTCGGGTATTCTTTTTTGGCACTGTTATTATGCTTTTCTGCACCTTCAAGGTCTTTGTGAAGAATTCAAAAAGATTTATTTATCAGGTTTGAATCCGATTTTTGTTACCTTTGATTTGGGATCTGTTAATAAATGTTTGATTGCACGAAATACAACCTGAAAATTTTTATCATACTTGGATTCCATTTCGTCTAAACGTCTTCTTAATTCTTCGTTATTGGTAAGCATTTCCCGAATGCGTATAAAAGTTTTCATAATCTGAATATTTACCTGTATGGCTCTTTCGCTATTCAAAACGCTTGAAAGCATCGCTACACCTTGTTCTGTAAACATCATTGGGGAATATCTTAACCCCATCTTATCTGAATTGGAGGTGCCAAATTGGCACCTCCAATCTTCAAACTCTTTTTTTGAAAGAATAAACATAAATTCCGGCGGAAAGCGATTGATATTTCTTTTTACTTGTCTTTTTAAGTTCTTTGTTTCAACACCGTATAATTCAGCCAGATCACGATCTAACATCACTTTATGTTTTCGGATCAAATAAATTTTTGATTCAATAATTTCAGCAGGCAGCATGTTTTTTTTCATTATACTTCCCTTCTCATTCTATCCGGATGAAACATTTTGACATAAATTTTGTATAAAGCTGATTTCCCCTGAAGAGGATCTTCATACTGCTTTTTTAATCTTTTCTTTTCTGCTTCATAATTACTTCGTTCAATATCTTCCTCAATCTTAGCATTTATAAATTCCTGGATTG
>JAHIOG010000639.1 GCA_018895675.1 bacterium | reverse complement strand
TTTAATTATCGGCGACTAAATATGCCATTCAATGTAAAAGTTAATATCTCGTGTTTTTCATAAGCCAAAGTAAAAGCCAGATTTTTTGTTGCCTTAAACCGCACACCCGCCTGAAATAACATTGGATCATTAAATCTATTTCTGAAAGATTTATCATAAACATAATCAATTTGGAGAAGGAAGCCGATTTTATCTGTAAAATGTTTATATAAAGAATAGTTATTAATGCCGACTTGAATTTTTCGGGCGTCGCCGTAAAACGAGAAATATGAATAATAAAAAGTAGGAACCGTTACATTCATTGCGAGGAAGGGAGAATACTTTGGTTTTAATTTATTAAAATTTGTTTTATAAATAGAGTTTAAGTATTCAACAAACCCAAATGATAAACTTGTTTTCCAGAGTTCTCCGGTATTAGGTAAAAGTTGTATTTTCAGGAAGAGATCCTGCCGATCAAATTTATTATTTAGCAAATTAAATTCGCCGGATATTTCTAAAATCCCGAAACGGTATCCATAAAATATCGATTCAAAGGTCACCGGTGAAATTCCCATTCCGGCGCTTATTTCATGCTTTCCATTAATAATTTCACCGTTTCTCAGAGTAATCACTTTTGAAGGCGGAGTTTCATTGAGAAAATCTCTAAAAAGTCCCTTTTGCTGATATAATTCTGCTGTTCTTCTTTTGATATTTCCGAGTTTTTGTAGAAAATTATCTTTCTTTATTTCGCTTTCATGCTCTTTTTTCTCCAGCTTCAGCCGATCTTTTCGCTTCTCGCGTTCATGTTCGGATTCTTTAAGTTGCAACTCTTCTCTGTGTTTCCGCTCATTTAATCTTTTTAAAGCTATTTCTTCCTCGTATTCCTTTTCTTTAATTTTTAGATCACGATCTATCTCATCTGATACAAGCCGTTCATATTTATCTTTTTCGATTTTAATTAAGCTAAAATAGCGCGTCTCTTTTATCGGAACTTTAAGAACCGTTCGCTCTAAATCTTCATACCATCTTTCCGTTATTGTAATTCCTCTAAGACTTAAATCTGATATTTGTTTACTTATATATTTAGTAAATTCTTTTAGTTTACGACCCTTTTGCTGAATTTCATCTTCCAAAACACTCTTTACTCTTACCTCTACAGAGAGCGCAAATTCCTTTCTCGCCCTGGCGTCAGCGTCTGATTGAGATTTTTTCGATTCTCCAATGCCATAGTAACAATTAACGGCGTTTTCAATACCCTGACCTTCCATATATCTTTGTAACCATTCGGGTCTCATTATATTAATTCTGATTTCCTGATGAGTTCTGGCGGGAATAAAAAAACGCTCTTTTTTCGGTAAATATCCTTCCGCTTTAAAAGTAATGATATGGGTGCCCGGCTCTAAATGTAAACGGTACTCCCCCGGATCGGGATTGTCAACTCCAATTATTGCTTTGTTACTTTCAAAATTTAAATCCGGTATAGTTGAATGTACAATAAGAATTGCTTCATTGAGGTTACGGTTGACAAATGTTATAGATTCACTTTCAGGAACAGGCTTTATCTCCATCTCTTTTAACTCCTGTGAGAAAATCGGCTGGATGAGTATTGATAACACCAAAAATAAAAGGGCTTTAGTTTTCATAGATTTTATCCCCTCGCGGCTCTGTTTAGTACGTTCATCTTTCTCCCGATCAATTCCGATTTTTCAAAAATAATTATCGATGGGGGCAGGTTAAATAAGTGAGATTTCACCTGGTAAACTTCTCCCCAGCCCCCTTTACCCTGTGAGATGATAAAGCTATCTCATGGGGTAATAGTAAAATAGACAAATAGTCAATCCTTTACACAACGAACCGAAAAACCATTCCGCTCCTTTGTGCTGTAACGGTTGACAACTGAATCATTGTACCACAGCTTCCGGTACCATGCGCTGTAAGGGTAGTCCTCCGTAGAAGACCAAAAGGTGGCGTTGTAACCCATATAGTCGTACCTACCATTGTAGTAACGGCAGCCAACAGGTAACGCGGAAAAGCCGCTTTCATTAGTATCGCCGGTGTTGGGACTGTGCCAATGCGTGGTTCCGGTTTCCTTCATTTTACCGCCTGCTACTGATTTACCACCGAGGTAATCTACCAACGTTTTCCACTCAGCATCACTTGGCACATGCCAGCCTTCGGGGGCTATATTACGGCTATCGGTTGGCAAGTGAAAGCGTTTGCGGACCTCGGGGTCTATATTACGGCTATCATTTACAGCATACCAATTGTAGAGCCGGCCATAAGTGTCTGCATTACTCGAATTGGTATTATAATTACAGTAAGCACCAGTTTTCAGAGCTTCCCATGCTGAATTACTGGTTACGTGGGGTATCGGG
>JAHIOG010000638.1 GCA_018895675.1 bacterium | reverse complement strand
TCCCCATTTCAGATCTGGGATTTGAGGAGATCACATTTTATAAAGTGAAAAAATTTGCCTGTAAGTCTCTGAAAGGAACCGGAGCGAAATCAGGAATACGGCTGATATATGCTTACTTTGCGGAAGAAGACCGGATTGAACTGATCGAGATTTACTACAAGGGTGATAAAGAGAACGAGAACAGAGAGCGCCTGAAAGGATTATTATAAACGTTATATACGGAATTGATAATTAGAGATCCTGACACTTCGGGCAGATATGGGTGCTGCGCTGTCCGACGATGATTTTCTTTATTGTTGTATTACATCGAGGACAGGGTTGATCTGTTCGATGAAAGACGTTTAATTGTTCGGCATTGCGTCCCGGGCGCTGACCGGCTGAATAGAAATTGGATTTCCCTTTGCCAAGGGTTGTGCCGAGGTTATCGATGCCTTTCTGCAATACAAATCTGATAGCATAGTAAAGGGTTTCGAGTTTCTTGCCGGACAATTTCGAAGCGATCTGCCGAGGGTGCAGTTTAGCCTCCCAGAGGGCTTCATCAACATAAATATTGCCCAGCCCGGCGATGAATGTCTGATCCAGCAACAATGGTTTCAATTGCCGGGTTTTCGATTGAATACGCTTTTTAAAAATTTCAATAGTGAAAGCATTGTCCAGCGGTTCCGGTCCGAGTTTACCGAGAATTAGGTCTGGATTATTTACTAAATACATACGCCCGAATTTGCGAGTATCATGGTAGTGTAACATTCTACCGTCGTTTAAATGAAAAATAAGGTGTTCATGTTTACTTTGATGATCTTCTCCTCGAGTGAGATACAACCGACCCGTCATACGAAAATGTATTATGAGATATTGATTATTATGAAAGTAAAAAATGATATATTTCCCGCGTCTCCAAATACGAATAATTCTTGAACCAGATATACGTTTATCAAATATCTCTGGAGATATTAATCCAATTAATTTATCCCAATAGATATTTGTCATAGTGATTATTTTTCCAGGTAAATCAGCATAATTCAAGTCGTTTACAATAGTTTGAACCTCTGGTAACTCTGGCATATTTAGATTTCCTTATTTAATGGTTTGAATTTCAGGTTCATCAGCCAGCCTTTGACTTTTTTCAAAGGATAAAGCCCGAAACCATCCCAGATCAGAGATGGTCGTACCAGCGGTGCCAGCAGAAACAGATTGACCATCATGTCCCAGACAATCCGTTTATGGGTCGGAGGGCAACCTTTGATGCGGATGATGTGTTTGGCGTGAATATCAGGCGACGCCTGGGCGCAATCGCCGACGAGCAGGACCTTTTTATCCTCGATGCGGTCTTCAACTTTTCCGACGACTGCGGTCAGCTTCGGAAATCGAGCCAGGGATTTAGGTTTGCGATCCCTGATCATATGCAGCCAGTCGAGGAAAATTCCCTGGCAGCCGCCGGTGCAGTAAGGTGTTCCACTGATAATTTTAAAATTGCATTTGAACTGGTCAACGGGATAGAATCCGTAATCAAGGTGTTTTGTTTTCTTTTGAACATCTTCGATAGACAGATCACCGAGAATTTCAATTTCGTTAAATGATTTCGGACCATAGCCACGATCAATCGCCTCCCGGATATGTTCGATCTTAAAGGGATCGAGATTCAGCAGTCTGGCGCAGACCATATCATGAGCAACGGCATTGGTAGAGATTATTAATACGCCGAGATCCATGCCAGGCTGGGTCATCTGATTCCCGCCAAAGGCGAATCGGATTCCGTCAGTGACGATCAAATCGGGATTGGCAATCTCCAGCACATCGATCATTTTTTTATGCAGGTCGCAATTATGATGGAACATCCGTTCCTTGCTGTCAATGCTGCCGATATTCAATTTTAAGGCGCCGGAGTAGGCATGAGACAAAACATTGGTTTTAAGTTTTGGCGCAAAAATGAGGAAATCCCGCTCTGCCAATTCGCGGGCAACCCGGATGCTTTTATGTATCTGACCACTATTCAGAACGACGCGTACCTGGGGACGTTCTTCCATCGCGCGGAGTTTGACTTTATATTTTTTCGCGATTTTCCGGTAGCCCGCGTGACGGAAAGCCGTCGCGGTTGTGATTCCCAACCCGGATTTTTCGACAATATCAATTTTAATGATATCATTACCCTGTTTAAGGATAGTGCGAATGATCCCTTCTACCACTTCACTGTGCGTGTAAGATTCCGTGGCAACTTTTGGATGAGCCATCACCAGGTTGGGTTTTATGACGATGTTTCCCGCGAGCGGCTTCTGCAAAACCAACGTTTTTAGAGCGTCGCTGAGAATCGAGGTAATTGTTTCGGGATTATACTCGGGACAGGAAGCGACAATTACTTTATAGGATTTCATCTTTTACCTCCGTTATCTTTTAATAATATGCAATATACAAATTTTTCGTATGGTTTTAAAACGGTATGATTGTTTCATTAACAGTTTATCCCAAAGAGTTGTAAATTTAGCAGCAAGTATGTCAAACAATATTCAATATAAAACGGTATCATTTTACTTCATGAGTGGCACGGGTAACTCCTATCGCGTTGCCTGCTGGATGAAAGAATATTCCGAAAAACAGGGGTTGACGACTACACTATTACCGATGGATAAAGCATTTCCTGACTGCCGGATAGAAGATTCCAAAGACACGCTGATCGGTTTTTTTATGCCGACACACGGATTTACCGCGCCGTGGAGCGTGATTAAATTTGCATTGAAAATGCCATCTGTAAAGCAGGCACGGGCTATTTGCGTCGCGACTCAGGGTAGATTGAAGTTTGGCAGAGTGTTCATTCCCGGACTCAGTGCGACGGCGACCTTTATCATTGCGATGATTCTGGCGATAAAGGGATACCGTGTCCGGGGAGTTCACAGCATTAATATGCCGTCAAACTGGATGGCGTTACATTCGGGGCAGAAACTTCGAAGTGTTCAGTCGATTATTAACGCAGCAAGACAGCCGTCTGAGAAATTTATCAGGCATATACTCTCAGGTAAACGACATTGGCTGACCGGACTGAATATTGCTGAATTTCTGCTTGGAATATTTTTTATACCAATATCTCTGGCATATCTGTTATATGGGAAAATATTCCTGGCAAAGGTGTTTTATACCAATTCCAGGTGTAATGGTTGCGGGCTCTGTTCAGATTGCTGTCCGAATCATGCCATAAAAATGGTTGGAAAGAAGAGATCTTTTCCCTACTGGACATATCACTGTGAAAGTTGTATGCGTTGTATGGCATATTGTCCGGAACAGGCAATTGAGGTTCATCAGTCATGGGGTGTACTGGTACTTTATCTATCATCCTTTTCAATTTTTTACACTCTCGCAAAAATCCTGGCTGCATGGATACCGGGATTTCCGTTACTTCATGGAGTACTATTAACAAGAATTTTTCATTATATTTTCTATTTGACAGTCATTGGTTTTTCTTATTTGATACTGTTTCGGGTTACGAAATTTCCGGTAATAAACAAACTCTTTTCAATTACTACGCTGACGACGATTTACCGGAGATATAGAGAACCGGGTACGAGAATTAGTGATTTGTCAAATTATGAAAGCAAGCCGATCAAGGAGTAGCGAATGTTAAATAAAATTAATCCAACAAAGACCAAAGCCTGGAAAAAGCTGGAAAAGCATTACAAAGCCCTGAAACACCGGCAAATGAAAGATTTTTTTACCGAGGATACTGCCCGTTTTTCGAAATTTTCAGTTCGCTTTGAAGACATTCTAATCGACTATTCGAAGAATATCATTAACGAAGAGACAGTGAATCTGCTTTTGCAATTGGCGAGGGAAGTTCAGCTGGAAAACGCGATTGAAAAGATGCTCTCCGGTGACGTGATCAATGAAACCGAGAACCGGGCGGCGCTGCATCCGGCGTTACGAAACAGATCCAATTACCCGGTTTACGTTGACAATAAAAATGTTATGAGCGATGTTAATATCGTGCTGAATCAGATTGAGGAGATTTCGGGAAAAATCCTGTCC
>JAHIOG010000637.1 GCA_018895675.1 bacterium | reverse complement strand
TGGGGAAGGATCGAGTAAGATTAATGCACAGTATAAAAAGATTCTTCCCCGATAAATCGGGGTAAACTATTCGTGCCTCACTCAAGAATGACATGTTTGGTTGTCATCCTGCTTCTCCCCTTTATGTCATCATGAGGGAAGCGACTTGTCCGGCGTAACGAAGTGGAGACGGAAGCGACGAAGGATCGAGTAAGACCGGAGCTTTTTCCCACTCGATTTTTCATCCGGCTCCTGACGTGATTCAGATGACACATACCCGCCTGCTTCCTCCGAAGGAGGTCGGGCAGGTAATCACTTTTTATCTCAAAGAGATCCCTTGGGACGAAACCATCAAACATGATAAGTTCGATTTCTCCTTTCTTCAATTTTAAACTGATAAAACATTAGAAAATAAAGTTAAATTTTATTAGTTTTTCGGCATAATGATGAGATACACATAAAAAAATGAAAAATAACATGAATCACCAGAAATGTAATTATTGCAGGAGAATTGTATGAGCTGTCATTCTAAGGGTTGTAAGTTTAGCGTGATGTTGCATTTAGCAGATGAAATGCCGTATTCTACGGCAGGATTATCCAGGTTACTGGATTCAGTGTTAAATCAAACCATCCCGGTTCACGAAATACTTTTGTTAAATCATAAAAAAGAAGGCGTCGCCGATTTTGAGATTTCATCTGTCAGGACAAAGGTAGTTGACGGTGATCTTGAGAATATCGCTGTGGCATTAAACGCCGGACTTGAAGCAGCGGAAGGGGATTTTATTTTATATCTTGAAAATCTTTCTTCTGAAATTGTTCTGAAGCGTTCATATTTAGAGACGGCATTGATATGTAGCGAGAAGTATCCCAACATGGGAATGCTCTACGCAGATTATGATCTCATTGAAAATGGACAGACCAAAGAAATCAGACTGCTTAAACATCACTCCGGACGCTTAAGAGATAATCAGGATTACGGCTCTGTCTATTTATTCTCAAAAAAGGCTTTGGAGGAAATTGGCGGGTTCGATGAAACGGTAAAATATAAAGTCCCATATGATACGAGACTCAAATTATCGGAAAAATTTGAAATTATACATATATCAAATAAATTTTCCGGTTCGCTTTATCAGGTGGTTGCCGAGGGTAAGGAACACAATGTATTTGATTATTTATTAGCCGGAAAAGAGGTTCAACTGGAAGCCGAAAGAGTTTTGACAGATCATTTAAAACGAATCGGAGCCTACCTGGATCCGGGGTCAAATTACAGCAGCCAACCCGACTCGGATAAAGAGTATGAATACATTGCCTCCGTAGTAATTCCGGTGAATAATCGTCCGGAATTTATTGAAACGGCGTTGGGAACTATTTTCGCCCAGACTGAAAAAAATATTGAAGCTGTTGTTGTTGTTAATGGCGGTATCAGCGACCTCACAGTGAAAGAGGTCAATAAATATTTACCGGGCGGTTCCAAATACAGCGAATCCAATCCGCCTGTCAGACTCGTAGTCTCAGATATAAATAATATCGGATTATCACTGAATCTTGGAATTCGTGCCGCAAAGGGAAAGTATTATATCCAATTGGATTCCGATGACCGGCTTAAACCCGATGCCGTTGAAAAAGTCGTTCAACTCTTTGAATCCGATGAGCAGATTGGTATTGTTATCGGATCTTATGAAGTTTGGGAAAAGAAGGATAATGGCGAATTCATCCGCATGGAAGAGATACCTGTTGTTACACACGAAGAATGGACAGAGGGCAATGGTCGGAATAATCTTCTGCATATTAACGGCGCCGGTGCGCCGCGCTGCATTCCGATCGATATTATTAAAGAAATGGGCTATTTTGGAATAAACGACGAACCCTACGCCCGGAACTATGGGGAAGATTACGATCTGGTCATGAAAATCAGTGAAAAATACAAGGTGGGGAGAATATACGATCCGATTTATGAAGTTGTGCGTCACTCCGGAGGAACTGATCATAGCATCGATCAGGTAACAATCGATCGTAACGACGAGGCGAAGGATTACATGAGAAAGAAGGCAACAGAGCGGAGAATTGAGATAAATCGATGTCATTAGGTTGTTATTAGTAATTTGTCATTAGAAATTAGCAGAGAATCATTATGAAATTAGAGGAAACAAAGACCTGGTTAACAAAAGCGCATAATAGGAAATTGTTAAATAATAAAAACTTTGAAACACTTATGAAAGAAATAAATTCTCTTGGAAAGCAATTAAATATGTATATTAAATCGATCGGTGAACCAATGACCAATAACCAATGACAATAACCAATGACCAATAACCAGTGACCAATAACCAATAACCAGTGACTGATAAATGATAATTTGAAAGGCAATTAATGA
>JAHIOG010000636.1 GCA_018895675.1 bacterium | reverse complement strand
CGTTTTCGGCTGGGGGGCGTCAACTCTCTGCCGGGACTTCACCAGGATGAATTATGGGGCAGTCTGATACTTGCTCTGGGAATTGGTTACCGAGCTCCATTAACTAAAGGGAGTTTTATACGTTTTCAGGCGATGACCGGAAATGTCTGGAACGGACTTGATGACTTCAACTGGCAGCAGATGGAAATTGGCGCCAGGGTGGGAATTTTGATCCCAACTCCATTAGGACCAATTAGTATGGATTACGGCTATAAATTCTGGAACCGCGGTCTGTTTTATTTATCAATAGGTCATTTTTTCTAAACTAACTCTGACCACACGAGAAATTTTTAATGATATGTGTTACAAATCAAAATCTTCATTTTTGATAATCATTTGTTGAAAGATTTGCATACAAACAGTATATTCAACACATAAATATTATCAGTTGGAAGGGGAAAAGAATTATGAATCACCGCATTGGAGTAAAAAAAACCAACCTGAATAAAAAAATCGATCGCACCTTCCGTTCACAATATTTTTCTTTAATCATGTTATTGTTATTCATAAATATCAGCGCTCCGGTTAATGACGCACAAAAGCCTGATACAAAACCACCTAAAATCAAAATCCTTTCTCCGAAAGCCGAATTTACTGCCGCAGGTCCGCTGCGAATCATAACATCGGCTAGCGATAAACACGGGATTATGAAAGTAGCATTTTTCGTAGATGGCGAACTGGTTCAGGAAGTTTACAATCCGCCTTATACAATTATTTTAAATGTGGGCTTCTGGGCTGATGGAGAGGACCACCGAATCAAAGCCGTTGCCACCGATAATTCAGGAAACAGTACCGATTCCGAAGATATTCAGATCACGATATTAAAAAGTGCGTTTACTTCGCCCTATTTACTTTACCCGAGAAACAAGATGGTGATTAAAAGCAGAAGACATATCTTCCTGAAATGGAAATCACTATTTGGCGCAAATAATTACACTATTGCAATTGCCAAGGACCGGAATTTCAATAATATTGTCGCATCGTATACAGTAACCGATACATCACTTATTACCGAACCGCTAACTATTGGACGGTACTATTGGGCTGTGGTCGCGAAAAACCCCGCTGAAAAGTGGAGCGAATGGAGTGTCTTCCGTGAATTCTCCATTGAACCGCCATTGCCACCGGAATTAATCGGTCCAAAACACAAGTTTTATTATAAAAGTACCGAAACTCCCCGTTTGATCTGGCATAAATCCAAGTACGCCAGCGCATACGAAGTGAAAGTTGTCAAGGCTTTGAATCCTGACTTTGTGGAATATACAAAATTAACAAGTGACACTTTTGCAGTTATATCGGGGCTGCAAGAAGAGTGGCACCAGTGGTCGGTTCGTCCTAGAAACCAAGGTGGTATTTATGGCGAATGGAGCGAAACACGGGAATTCTACACCAGCAGCCCGGAAGTAACCCAGTTCGTAAAAGTTGCTGCAGGAGAATACACCTCCGGCAGGGATAATATAATCCGGAAAATCAATTATGATTACGAGATCATGAAATATCCGGTCACCTGTCGTCAATATCTGAATTTCCTGAATCAGGCGTATTGTCGCAATGCAGTCGATAAGAATGGGTACGGACATTATGAAGGTGATGAATTTAAACCGGCTGGCGAATATAAATACATCGATGTAAAGGAAAAGAAAAAAGAGATTGGTGATATTCTCTTTGATACCCAAAAAGAATATTTTATTCTGGAAAGCAATGAATATATGGATCATCCTATCGGAGATGTTTCCTGGTTCGGCGCTCATGCGTTTGCAAAATGTTATGATCTGGCATTAGCCAACGAAGAAGAGTGGGAAAAAGCCGCGCGCGGTCGCAGCGGATTCAATTTTCCATGGGGGAATGATATTGATTGCCAGAACGCCAATATCGCCGGTTGCATGGAGCGTGGTTTTTCCGCATCCACCACGTCGGTCGGTAAATATAACGGTGAAAATAATACGATGGATAGTCCCAGCCCCTATGGCGCCTATGATATGTCGGGCAATGTTTGGGAGTGGACCGATTCCTGGTTTGGCGGGAATTTTCGGTCGTACCGGGTTATTAAAGGCGGCAGCTACCACGAATCCAAAGGAGTCAAAGCAAACCTTGAAAGCCTGTCAACCTGGTACCGTTACTGGATGGATCCCCAGAGCACATCCGGCAAATATGGATCCGCCGTGGGATTCCGCTGTATATTGCATAAAGAATAACCGGCTGTATATACATTTATGACTTCGCTGATTTAATCAATATTTTGGAATTAATATACATTATATTGAGTGCTAATATATCAATTAATACAACATATTTTTGTTAAATTTTTCAAAAAGGATTAAATCAACAGGGTTATTTATTTGAGAATTGTTTGTACCCCGAGTAGGATTCATCTTCACTTCGTTACGCTGAACGAGCATAGATTTCTCAAACAATCTCTTTTTAGACTTAGCTAAATCCGGATAATAAAGCACAGAAGTGTACCCCGAGTAGGGCTCCCTAAACGGGGTCTCCTCGAGAGAAGCTGCG
>JAHIOG010000064.1 GCA_018895675.1 bacterium | reverse complement strand
TATTGAGGGTTGGAGACTGATTCGGGTTAATGAGGATTTAATTGTAAAAGGCTATACTCTAAATGTAGAATATTTTTCTGAGATTCTTCACATGCTTAGGGAGTCTTCTAACTATTCTTTCATTGTCGGTGAATTAGTTGATATTCCCAAAGGGGCTGATACAAGAGATAAAAAAGCAATTATTCACCTTGCATCAGCTTATCTGAAATTATTATTTCCTCATGTTGAAAGTCCTGATGATATTGATAGAAATGATTTTAATAATTTTTGTTTAAAGCCAGCTATTGAAAAGCGGCAAATTATTAGAAAACAAATATCTTTGATTGATCCTGAGTTTAAGACGGATTTACCAGATATAAGAGTAAAAAGATTTTAACCTGTAAAATTTAAAGTGTCTACCTTTTTTTTAATGTTTATGAAAAAAGTTTTTTAGTGAACTTTGTGGTACCAACGACATCTATTGAGATAATTCGTGGTGAAAAAAATAAAACCTGACTGGCTTAAAGTATGCTACACTGTTAATGATGATTTTCGTGAAATGCGCGACATCATACAAAAGCACAAGCTCCATACCGTCTGCGAAGAAGCCCGCTGCCCCAACCAGGGTGAATGCTGGCGGCGGCGAGCCGCGACTCTTATGATCCTTGGTAATATTTGCACCCGTAATTGCCGCTTCTGCGCCGTGGGCTCCGGTAATCTTCTGCCGCCTGATCCCAACGAACCGAAAAAAGTCGGCAAGGCAGTAAAACTGATGGGGCTGAAATACGCTGTGATCACTTCAGTAACCCGAGACGATCTGCCCGATGGCGGCGCTACGCACTGGGCAAAAACCATTCGTGAAATCCTCCGCCAGAACCCAGATTGCAAAATCGAAGTACTGGTTCCCGATTTTCAGGGAAATATCAAAGCGCTGAAAACAGTACTTGCCACTGAACCGGATATCTTCGGTCACAACCTTGAAACGGTGAAATATCTTTATTCACAAGCCAGGCCACAGGCGGATTATAAACAATCACTCCAGGTGCTAAAAGAAGCCAAACAGCGCGGCGCTGTGACCAAAACCGGAATTATGGTCGGATTGGGAGAGACAAAAAAACAGGTTCTTGAATTAATGCAAGACGCCCGGTCGGTGGATTGTGATATTTTTACCGCCGGACAATATCTGCAGCCCACTAAAAGTCATCTTCCGGTAGATCGTTATGTTCATCCTGAAGAATTTGAATTTTACAAAACTGAAGGGCTAAGAATGGGCTTTCGCTCGGTGATGGCGGGACCCCTGGTGCGCAGTTCCTATCATGCGGATGAACTGATGAATCTGTCGTAAGATTTATCATACATTCACCTGCTTTCAATAAAGGAAACCAAATAAATACAGCGGGATTTTATTTCCTGAGCCTATTTCAATACCATCAATGGCGTAAAATAGGTTTTTTTCATTGCGACATACTTTTGACTTTCCGCCAACTTCAAAGTGAATTTGATCTTCAATCTCGAAATCGGCAATTTTAGATACATAGATTGAATTGGATTGAATAAGCTGATGTGCAAAGAAACTTTCTCGAATTGTTCCAATATAGTTTTCAAGACTTTCAGATAGATGGAGCGCTGATAAGAAATTCGGGTTATGGAAATATAATTTTGCCGGCTTTCTGCGATATGCATTGCCGCGTTGTCGATACCAGATCATTTGTATCAAATATGCGTTGCAGAGATATTCAAGATACCGATATGTAAATTCTTTGGAAATTCCCAGATTTCTGCTCATTTCTTCGATATTGACCTGGAACGGCTTCGAGGTAGCAATAATATTTAAAAGCCTTTTTAAATTCAGAATCCCCGAATATTTAATCGGATGAACTGCCGGCAGGTATTCATATAGCACCTTATCAATAATCCGTATAATTTTCAGTTTATAACTTGGTTTACCCTCAAGAATAAATGGAAAATTGCCGTATTCTAGATATTCTTTAAAAAATTTCAATGCCCTGATTTTACCACTAATCTCCACCGCAATTTTAACATGATTTTGCGTAATATCTGCAATAGAATAAACCGGAAAATTTATACTATATTGAAAATTCAAATATTCCTGAAATGACAATTCACGTAAATGATAGAAAACCAATCTCCGAGACAAATCGACGGATAATTTTCGAATATGTAATGACGAACTCCCTGATATTATTATCTTAAGTTTTGGGAATGAATCATAGATATTCTTAATCTCCTGAGCCCAATTGGGATAACGATGCACTTCATCAACACAAAAAACTTCCCCTCCGTACTGGACATGCTCTTTCGCAATATTGAAGAGACCGGAAGAAAGTACTTTTATATTATCGCCGGATATATATAAAAATTTTGACGGATCACCGTAATGTCTGACATAATGCTGAAAAATTAAAGTCGTTTTACCGGTTCCCCTTGGACCGATTATGCCTATAAGACGTTCATCAAATCCTATTTTGCTCATTAGATATCGTTCCACCTTAACAGGTGTTTCCGAAGCGATAATGTTTTGGATTTCATAAAATTCAGTAAGCATAGCGCTCTCCTTATCGTTAAGTGTAGTTTACGAAATATAATTAAAACCGTAAAGTATTATTTACGAAAGTAATTTTACTTCTTACTTCTTCTTGGGAAGTTATAAACGTTTGAATCTATCATGCAAACGAACAGATGTGTAGGGAGGACTTTGGGATATGATCCTGACAAAGTAAATACAATTTGCCCAGATTTTTTTCAAGATTATTTCTAAAAGATATTGATATAAATAAAAGATTTAACCTAAAATTTTCCTCGAAGCTTGCTTCGGAGTAGTTCATTAAAGATCGCACATTTAATAAAAACCAGGTGAGATTTATTTATTACCGTGTTACATTTGTTGCATATCTGATTTGTACCACTTATATTTGTAACAGATGTATATATTAAGATCTCATAAAATAAATTGAGGGGGGATATGGACACTCAAGTGATTTTAGGCAAAAATATTCGTGCTTTTAGAGAAAAATTAGGCTTGCAGCAAGAAGACCTGGCCGGTTTTTTAGG
>JAHIOG010000635.1 GCA_018895675.1 bacterium | reverse complement strand
GCGTTGATTCTCATGCCGGAATTTTAGCACGGGCGTTTAGAATTCCATATATTTCGAATATAAACAGGATTCAGGAGATCGTATCCTATTCGGAAATTATTCTGGATGCCGATAATGAAACGATTTTACTGGATATTACGGACGATATCAAAGCATCCTATGAATCCCGGATCCAGGATTTTAGGAGTCACCGGGATAAAATCATCTCTGATAAAGTTGCCAATTCGACCAAGGACGGAGTTCCTTATCATATTTACCTGAATGCAGGTTTTGTTGATGAAGTCAAGGCAATGGATCCGGCGCTCATTCAGGGAATTGGTCTGTTCCGGACGGAATTTCTCTGTATTAAACGGAATTCAATACCAGATGAAGATGAACAATTTCAAGCCTATAAAGCCGTGCTGGAAAAAATGAATGACCTTCCTGTGGTTTTCAGGGTCTATGATTTTGGACGTGATAAACTACTTGCCATGCTGGACCTTGAAATATTGCAGGAGGATCACGTTTTTGATGAATGGGGTGGGATCGGTTTCTTACTCGATAATCCTGAGATTTTAAAAGCCCAGTTGCGAGCAATACTCCGGGCAAGCGCTTACGGGAATACTAAGATCATGCTCCCGCTGGTGATGTTTGTCGAAGAGGTGGTCCGCACTAAGGAAATACTTGAAGCGATCAAATCCGAATTGAAACGTGAGGGATTAGCATTTAGTGAAAATATTGAATTGGGGGTGATGATCGAAACCAGCAGCGTTCTGGAAGAATTGGATGAACTGGCAAAGCATGTCGACTTTTTTAGTATCGGCACAAATGATCTGGCGCTTTATCTGTTAGGATCGGGTCGAATGACTGATTTGACTAAAAATTATTATCATCCGAAAATTTTCCGGGCGATTGACAAAGTCATAAAAGCTGGCAATAAAGCCGGTATTCCCGTCGATGTTTGTGGTGAAATGGCGTCTGATCCCTATGCGCTGATCGGATTAACGGCAATCGGGATTCGGTCTATCAGTGTCAGCTCCAACGCACTGGCGGCTGTATCCGATGAGGTTAGCAAAATTGATGTTCAACAATGCAGTGTATTGGTTGACTCCATCTTGAATGCTGCTGATGCCTTTACGATTTATTCACAGCTGAAGAAATTTTATAATGAGCAGCTGGAGTAGTTGAGCAATTGGTCCAACTTTCCACTTGCTTATCCAGAAATACCCGGATATATTTAAACGAACATGGTCAGAGTCAATTTAGATAAAATTATTTTTTACCCGCCCAGTAAGGGCTATGCGATTATTTTGAAAGAGATTGGTGGAAACCGACAGCTTCCGGTTATCGTCGGAGTTTTTGAAGCTCAATCAATTGCTCTGGCTTTGCAACAGGTGAAAATGCCTCGCCCTATGACTCATGATTTATTTGTGCGGGCACTGACACGATTGGGCGCTTCGATTCAGGAGGTGGTCATCAATGACTTAATCGATGGGACGTTTTATGCGAAAATTACTCTGAAAAATAAACATGACCAGTCCCTGGTTCATATTGACAGCCGTCCCAGCGATGCAATAGCGATTGCCCTGCGGGTTGATGCTGATATTATAGTCAGTGAAAGCGTAATGGAAGAAGCCGGTCTACTGCTGAATTTACCTGATCTTCAGAAGCATCCGCCGGTTGAAGAAGCTCCAACTGAAGATGACCTTCTTGATCGTCTTATAGAATTAAAGACCAAATTACAGATTGCCATCGACGATGAAAATTATGAGCTGGCAGCCAAACTACGCGACCAGATCTCATCGCTGGAAAAAGAATCTAAAAATAATTAATGCCATATGAGTGACTGGTAGTATTAATCACTCATGTTTTATATTTATCAGCAGTTTGTATGCTTTTTCGGCTGCTTGTTGCTCCGCATCTCGCTTTGTGGCGCCGATTCCCTCGCCAAGCGGCTGATTGTCAATAAATACGGCAATCGTATATTGCCGTGCATGATCGGGACCTTCGATATTTTCGGTTTTGAATACCGGGAGTTGGCAACCGGTTTTTTGGCAATACTCGAGTAATTGCCCTTTATAATTATAATCTGATATCATCGCAGCTTTTTCTTTATGGGAGATGATAAACCGCTTTATGAATTTTCCGGCTTCTTTTAAACCACGATCAAGATATATTGCACCGACGATGGATTCTAATGTGCTGGATAATAAATTCTGAAGAGTTGAAGAACATTGCAGGTCGAGACTTTTATCTATATTAATATCGTCCTGAAGATTTATTGATAAAGCGACCTCGTATAGCGTTTTTCCATTGACCAGAATTGACCGCAACATAGTCAGTTCGCCTTCCGGTTTATGCTGGTATTTGTTATACAAATAATCAGATACAATCATATCAAGTACGGCGTCTCCAAGAAACTCTAACCGTTCATAGGAATCTGATTGAGACAACGCCGCTGATCGGTGGGTAAGGGCTGTCGATAATAAATCGGGATGTTTAAAAAGATACCCAATCTTCTTTTCAATTCCGGTCGGGTATCTCTTCCTGAATATATTTAATGGAAATGCCAACGGATCAGGACTCGAATATTTTTGCAGCCAACACTGCGTTGTGACCGCCGAACCCAAAATTACTACTCAGACCGGCAGTAAAGGTTTTCTTAACAGCCTGATTTGGAGTGTAACAAAGATCGCAATCGGGATCCGGCTCTTCGTAATTGATCGTTGGCGGTATAATCTGATGCTGAAGTGCGAAGCAAAGCGCGATAAACTCAATTGCGCCGGCAGCTCCTAACAGATGCCCCGTCATGGATTTAATGGAATTGATATTCAGATCGTATGCATGTTGTCCGAAAACCGATTTTACTGCCAGGGTTTCATATTTATCATTTAATTGCGTAGATGTACCGTGAGCATTGATATAACTATAGTCTTCTTTGGGAATTCCGGACATCCTGATGGCAGCCTCGATTGCAAGCACAGCTCCTTTACCTTCCGGATGTGGAGCCGTGATGTGATAGGCATCGGCTGAAAATCCGTACCCGGTCAATTCCGCATAGATTTTAGCGCCCCGCTTAACGGCATGTTCCAGTTCTTCCAATATGACAATACCGGCGCCTTCGCCAACGACAAAGCCATCGCGCTGAAGATCGAATGGACGGCTGGCTCTCTGTGGTTCGTCGTTCCGTTTTGAAAGAGCTTTCATGTTGGTAAATCCAGCTACTGCAAGCGGGGTGATACTGGCTTCTGTACCACCGGTTACAACGACATCGGTATCGCCCATCAGGATATGTTGCATGGCAATGCCGATTGTGTGTGATGACGTGGCGCAGGCAGATGAAACCGAATAATTTGGTCCCATAAAACCATGATTGATCGCTATTTGTCCCGCAACGATATCAGGGATCATCATCGGAACGAACAAGGGACTGACAAAACGGCTTCCTTTTTTTATCAGGATCTCATGATTTCGCTCAAAAGTCTGGATACCGCCAATTCCTGAACCAACAATGACTCCGACACGTTCGGGATGAATATTGCAGTTCAGCAGACCAGAGTCCTGCAGCGCCTGTTCTGATGCAGCAACGCCAAACTGGGTAACTTTATCCATGCGTTTAGCGTCTTTTGGGCTGATCCATTGACAGGCGTCGAAAGCCTTTACTTCGGCGGCAATTTGTACCGGAAGTTCACTGACATCGTATAGGGTAATTTTATCAACACCACTCACACCGTTAATCAAATTTGACCAGAATGTGCGGACATCATTTCCAATGGGGGAAATGACGCCCGCGCCAGTCACCACGACTCTTTTTTTCATAGAGATAATATCTTTATTTAAGATTATCCAGATAGTCTACGACGTCACCGACGGTTTTTAATTTTTCAGCTTCCTCATCGGGAATTTCAATGTCGAATTCCTCTTCCATTTTCATGATGAGTTCAACGGTGTCAAGGCTGTCTGCGCCTAAGTCATCGATAAATGAAGCTTCTTTGGTAATTTTTGATTTTTCTGCTCCGAGCTTGTCGGCAACGATTTCCTGTACTTTTTCGAAATTACTCATTCTATCCTCCTACTTTGGTTTACATGACCATACCGCCATCGACCTTTACAACCTGTCCGGTGATGTAATCAGCCAATGGCGACGCTAAAAATATTGCAGTATTTGCAACATCTTTGGGTGTTCCCGCTCGTTTAAGCGGTATTTTATTTATAAAATTTTCTTTTACGGATTCACTAAGTACCTGTGTCATCTCCGTTTCAATGAAACCGGGCGCTATGACATTAACGGTGACATTGCGGCTTGCCAGTTCCTGGGCGACGGATTTTGAAAATCCGATGACCCCGGCTTTACTGGCGGAATAATTCACCTGCCCGGCATTGCCGGTAATCCCGACAACAGAACTGATATTAATGATTTTGCCGAACCGCTGTTTCATAAAATGTTTCGCCGCAGCCCGGGTTGTCAGAAAAACGCCTTTTAAGTTCGTATTAAGCACGGCGTCCCATTGATCGTCTTTCATTCTGATCAGAAGTGTATCGCGTGTTATACCCGCATTATTGATTAATACGTCAATTTTTCCAAAGTATTCGATTGTTTGTTCCAGTAATTGATTTACTTGATCTTTATTTGTGACGTCACAGGGGATGGCTTTAAAGGAATACTGTTTTTCGGTAAAATAGCTGGAAACATCAGTCAGAGACTCCTGATTATAATCAGAGAGAATCAAAATTGCGCCAAATTCTGCGAAACGTTCTGCTATTGTTCGTCCGATTCCCCGACCAGCGCCGGTTATAACTACGACTTTATCATCAAAGTTTAATTCCATTCTAAATTCTCCAGATCTTCAACGCTTGAAACGCCCTGTATATTAACATCGCTTGAAATGCGTTTTATGAGACCCGTCAAAACTTTACCCGGTCCAACCTCAACGAAAGTTTCCGCTCCGTTATTGATCATATTTACAACGGAATCTGCCCACAGAACCGGAGAGGTTAACTGTTTATGGAGTCGTTCGCGGATTTCGGCTGGATCCGTTGTGGCAGTTCCGGTAACATTCGAGTAAACCGGATAATGAGCCTTTTGAAAACTGGCTGCATCAAGCGCTTCTTTTAATTTTTCACCGGCGTTTTGCATTAAACTGGAATGAAATGCTCCACCAACTGATAATTCGATAACACGCTTAGCGCCGGCTTCTTTTAATGTCAGCATTGTGGATTGAACCGTATGAGTATCACCACTGATGACAATTTGATTTGGTGAGTTATAATTGGCGATATTACAGACTCCATCAAAACCCGATTTGTCCAGTACGGATTGAATAGT